>CAISYK010000856.1 GCA_903889605.1 uncultured Bacteroidota bacterium | reverse complement strand
TGAGGTTATAATGTATTTTTATAATCTAAATCTGTATAACTTTTTTGTTTTCCTTCAGCACGGTAATTATCAACAATAGTATCTACTTTTTCCAATGTTAAATTTTCATGGAACGAAGCTCCGCATTGCAGCATTGGTGCACCGCCGCAACTTCCTAAACATTCAACGGCTTTGATTGTAAACATTCCGTCTTTTGTAGTTTCCCCAACTTTAATTCCTAATTTTTTTCCAAGATATTCAAGAATATCCTCTGAACCGCGCGACCAGCAAGAAGAAGTGCGGCATACTTCCAACACGCACTTGCCAACAGGTTTTAAGTTATACATCGAATAGAATGATGCCGTTTCATAAACCTCAATTGGTTTAATTTTAAGCAATGAAGCAACATAATCCATAGCTTCAGGACTTAACCAACCATCAAATTCAGCCTGTGCAATATGTAATACAGGTAACAAAGCCGATTTCTGCTTGCCTTCAGGATAACGATTGATAATTTTATTTACCAAGGCAATTGTTTCTTCGTTAAATTTTATTTGTTTTGACATCTTGAGTTTTGTCTTTCTCCAATTATTTTTAAGCGTCTAATTCACCAGCAATCACATTCATACTGCTCATTGTAAGAATAGCATCTGATAAAAATTTCCCTTTAATCATTTCTGTATATGCCTGGTAATATATAAAGCATGGTCTGCGAATGTGCAAACGATATGGAGATCGTCCTCCATCGCTGATAATATAAAAACCAAGTTCTCCATTTCCGCCTTCAACAGCATGGTAAATTTCTCCTTTTGGAATATTTGTTTCGCCCATCACAATCTTAAAGTGATTGATCAGCGCTTCCATATTATTATACACTGCCTCTTTAGGAGGAAGGAAAAAATCCGGCACATCAGCATGGAAAATCCCTGCAGGTTCCTTTTTTAATTTTATAATGGCTTGTTGAATTATACTTAAGCTTTGCCACATTTCTTCTTCACGAACCATGAAGCGGTCGTAGGTATCCCCATTAGTTCCAACGGGGATAGTGAAATCAAATTCTTCGTAAGATGAATATGGATTCATGGCACGAACGTCATAATCTACTCCGGCAGCACGCAGGTTTGGTCCTGTGAAGCTATACTGCAAAGCCATTTTTGCTGAAATTGGACCGCATCCAATGCAGCGGTCCATAAAAATACGGTTTCTTACAAGCAGGTTTTCAAATTCCTTTAATGCGGCAGGAAGTTCTTTCATGAATACATCAAGAGTAGCCCATGCTTTAGGAGTAAAATCGCGTTCCATACCGCCGATTCTGCCGATATTTGTAGTTAAGCGGGCACCGCATATTTCTTCAAATATTTCATAAATTCGTTCGCGTAAACTGAAAATATAGAAATATACTGTCAACGCTCCTGTATCAACACCAATAACACTGTTGCAAATCAGGTGGTCGGCAATACGCGACAATTCCATAACAATAACGCGCAGGTATTGTGCACGTTTCGGAACTTCTATATTAAATAATTTTTCTACTGCCATGTGCCAGCCAATATTATTTATTGGTGAAGAGCAGTAATTCAAGCGGTCGGTGAGAGTGGTGATCTGATAGTAATTTCTGTGTTCTGCAATTTTTTCAAACGCACGGTGTATATACCCAACTGTAGATACAGCTTCAACAATTATTTCCCCATCCATTTTCAACACGTTTTGAAAGATACCATGTGTTGCAGGATGTGTAGGACCAAGATTCAGAGTAGTGTAATCATTCTCTTCCTTAATCTCCAGAGCGGAGACAGAGATGTCACTCTTTTTAGTTTTTTCTATTTTATTTTTTGTACTCATTTCATTTTTTTTTGCACTTCATATCCTACCTTGCGGGAGGCAGGAAGTGGTCTATCGTCCGAACATTTTATCGTCTTTATCTTCGCGTGTTGTATCTTCCAATGGATATTCTTTACGCATTGGATGATAAGGCATATCGTCAAGATTCAAAATCCTTTTCAAATTCGGATGGCCTTTGAAAATAATACCGAAAAAGTCAAATTCCTGGCGTTCCATCCAGTTTGCTCCTTTAAAAACAGGAGTAATTGAAGGTACATTGGGGTCGCTTATGCTGAAGAAAACTTTTAATCTGATTCTGAAATTTTTTGTCAGGCTGTGCAGATTGTACATTACTCCAAGCTCATGGCCATTATTATCAGGGTAGTGCAGGCCTGCCAATGAAGTCAGAAACTGAAACGACAAATCTCCATCATCGTAAAGAAACTTTACTGCATCACAAATGATATCGCGTTTTAGCGTAAAAACAGGATAATCGGATATCATTTCCGATGAAATGAGTCCTTCGCCAAACTGGGCTTTTAGTTTTTCCTGAACGGTTTTTAATAATGCTTCTTTGTCCATATTATTCCATTCCGTATTTTTCCATCAATGCTTTGTATTCAGGCTGATTTCTGCGCCTTGTAGTTTCTGATTCTGCAAGTTTCTGAATTTGAATTATGCCGTCAATAACTTGTTCAGGGCGTGGAGGACATCCTGGGATATAAACATCAACCGGAATAATTTTGTCAATCCCTTGTAAAACACTATAAGTGTCGAATATTCCGCCGCTGCAGGCGCAGGCTCCCATGGCTAAAACCCATCTTGGTTCAGCCATTTGCTGATATACCTGACGTACAACCGGAATCATTTTTTTAGATATGGTTCCCATCACCATTAATAAATCTGCCTGACGAGGTGAAAAGCTTAATCGCTCAGCGCCAAAACGTCCTAAATCATAAGTAGCAGCCGCAGTTGCCATGAATTCAATTCCGCAGCAAGAAGTAGCAAAAGGCAAAGGCCACAGTGAATTTTTACGTCCTAAACCAACCGCTTTATCCAGCATAGTTACAAAAAAACCAGGACCTTCGATTCCATCCGGCGCTTGTACTATATTAACATTTGATTTTTCTATTTCACTCATTTCTTTTCTTTTACCGTAAAGTCGCCGAAGCGCAAATCTCATTTTTTATTTACCAATCACAGATTCGTAAATTCGTATTTATTAGTAATTCGTTGATGTTATTCCCATTTTAAGGCACCTTTTTTAAGGATATAATAAAAGCCTACTAATAGAAATGCAACAAAGGTCAGCATTTCAACAAATCCAAGTAGTCCCAGATTCTTAAAATTTACCGCCCATGGATACATGAATATTACCTCAACATCAAACAGCACAAATAGAATTGCTACTAAAAAATATTTTACGGAAAATGGTATTCGGGCATTTCCCTGAACTGGGATACCGCACTCAAAAGTATCATCTTTAATTTTTGTTTTTCTTTTTGGGCCAAGCCAATGAGTTACAACCAAAAGCGCAATAACAACAGTCAAAGCGACAATAAACATTAATGCTATAGGGAAAAAATCAATGGGAGAGCTAGCGACTGTCAGAAGCATATACAAATAGTGTTTAGTATATTTTTATTATCGGGGGCAATTTTAGGTATTAATTTTTATATAACCAACATTTATATGCATAAAAAATATTTATTTATTTATTCAAATATTTTTAGGTTATATTTCAAGCAAAAACTAAATTATTTTATAATTTTTATTGTCCGCAATAAAGTGGGTTATTCCTTTAACAATGGGTGATTAAGAGGGATGGTGTTTATGCATTTATTCCTTTCAAATGACTTTTTATGGTGCTGATAAAGTGCAGATAAATCGTTAATAAATTATAGGCAAATAGCTGTTAAACGGCAGGGTAAAAACTGACAAAACGCAGGTATGTAAATGGCGGATATTTTATATATAAATACGAGCTGATTTTTTAACCCAATAACATATTCAGGCTACTATTATTAGATAACTTTAAATTGAGTTTGACTGCAAATTAATTCTAAAGTCTGAAATCAGGATTATACATTATTGATTCTTAATTCTGAAATTATCAGAGTCGTTCAGTCAATTCGCTTATTAATTGATTTACTGGTAAGGTTTAAAATAATCACATCGGCAAAGAGAGCAATAGGTTTCACAAAGCATTCTTAGTGTTTCTCCATGTTCTCAGTGCCTCAGTGGTAAAGTTTGTTTTTTGACTGAACGCTCCTCTGAAATTATATATCTCAGGTCTATATGGCTTTTTTATATTAAATTCGCAGTACAAACATGTCGAACAATTTTTTAAATAATCCGATTGAATACCTAAAAAGCGTCGGTCCGCATAAGGCTGAGATGCTGAAAAAAGAATTGCACATTTTTAAGTATTACGATCTGCTTACCTTTTATCCTTTCCGCTACGTTGATCGTACAAAATTTTATAAAGTAAAAGAAATAAATGCTGATTTGCCTTTTGTTCAGCTCAGAGGAAAAATTACGCATACCAAAATGGTCGGTGAAAAACGCGCACAGCGTTTTGTAGCTGTATTTGCTGACGAAACAGGAAATCTTGAATTAGTTTGGTTTCAGGGTGCAAAATGGATTTCGGAAAAAATAAAGCCTCATCAAACCAATGAATACATAGTATTCGGAAGGCCATCTCTTTTTAACGGCAGCTTTAATATTTCACATCCCGAAATTGAATTGGTAAGTGCTGAAAATACAACCTTTGCAAGCGCACTCCAGGCGGTTTACAACAGCACCGAAAAATTAAAGGCAAGAAGCCTGGACACCAAAGGCATTGCACGTATGCAAAAATCTCTGGCAGCATTAATTAGAAATAATATTCCTGAAACACTTTCAAAAACGATTCTTGACCGCTTTCAAATGCTTTCCCGTGAAGAAGCTCTCAAACAAATTCATTTTCCGCTGAATGCGGAGATCCTTAAGAAATCAGAGTTTCGTTTGAAGTTCGAAGAATTGTTTTTTATTCAGCTGAAATTGTTAAAACAAAAAGGCTTGCGTGAAAAAACTTTTCGTGGTTTTGTGTTTTCTAAAGTAGGCGATTATTTCAATAATTTTTATAGTGATTATTTACCCTTCCAATTAACCAATGCTCAAAAAAGGGTAATTAAAGAAATAAGGCTGGATATGGGTTCTGGTAAACAGATGAATCGTTTGCTTCAAGGCGATGTTGGCAGCGGTAAAACATTGGTCGCGCTAATGAACATTCTTATTGCTTTGGATAATGGATTTCAGGCATGTTTGATGGCGCCGACTGAAATACTTGCCAATCAGCATTTTGAAACGATATCAGAGTTGTTAAAACCTTTAAATATTAATGTCGGAATTCTTACAGGCTCTAAAAGGGTTAAAGCACGCAGGCTTATTCATGAGCAGTTACAAAGCGGTGAAATGCAGATATTAATTGGTACACATGCTCTGCTGGAAGATGTTGTCCAATTTAAAAATATTGGCTTTGTGGTGATAGATGAACAGCACAGGTTCGGAGTAGCGCAGCGCGCAAAAATGTGGGCTAAAAATGCACAATCTCCTCACATGCTGATAATGTCGGCAACCCCTATTCCGCGTACATTAGCAATGACTTTATACGGCGATCTGGATGTAAGTGTTATTGATGAGTTGCCTCCCGGACGAAAACCCATTCAAACGGTTCACCGTTTCGATAATCACCGCGATAGAGTTTTTGGTTTCTTGAGGGAGCAAATTACATTGGGCAGACAAATCTACATAGTATACCCGCTTATTAAGGAATCAGAGACAATGGATTATAAAGATTTGATGGATGGTTATGAAAGTATAACGCGCGCATTTCCTATGCCTAAATATAACGTTAGCATTGTTTATGGACAAATGAAAGCAGATGCAAAAGAGTTTGAAATGCAGCGTTTTGTGAAGAGGGAGACACACATCATGGTAGCAACAACTGTAATTGAGGTAGGCGTAAATGTACCGAATGCAAGTGTTATGGTAATTGAAAGCGCAGAACGTTTTGGCTTATCCCAGCTGCATCAGCTGAGGGGACGTGTGGGAAGGGGGGCAGATCAGTCATATTGTATTTTAATGACATCCTATAAATTAAGCAGCGAGGGTAAACTGCGCATGGAAACAATGTGCAGAACAAATGACGGTTTTGAAATTGCTGACGTTGATTTGAAATTACGTGGTCCCGGTGATATGTCGGGTACAATACAAAGCGGTGTGCTGGATCTGAATATAGCTGATTTAGCAAAAGATGCACAAATACTGCATGCTGCCCGTAATATGGTTATTGAATTATTATCAGAAGACCCAAATCTGGAAAAACCTGAAAACAGCAGGATTGCATATCAGTTTGCTTTGTCGAACACCAGCAGAACAAATTGGAGCAGAATTTCCTAAAAGTTTACAGACAGAGAATAAAAAAAACGAATTTACGACTCTGTATAATGCTGTTTTATAAAACATACAGATTCGTAAATTCGTAAAGATTTGTTATCCGCAATTATTTTACGACAACAAATTTGGAATTCGCATGAATAGCATTGCCGTCAACACTTACAAAGTAAGTGCCTTTTGAGAATTCTTCAGTTGAAATTTGTATTTTTTGGTCTCCGGAGTTTAATTTTCCGGCTTTAATTGTTTTAACTAATCTTCCTTCCAAATTAAATATTGAAATTGTTATATCTGCTGCAGTTCCTAAAGTAAATGCAATAGTACCAGCGTCGCTCATTGGATTAGGGTAAACGCTTATGCTTGAGTTGATTTTTGATTTTATTGACCCTCCATTAGCTTCATTTATTCCAACAGGGCCTAAATAATTTTCACTTTTCCATGCACCACGGCCATGCGTTGCGGCATATATAACAAATGGGTTATACACATCATCAGCACGTCTCTGTTGGCGGATTTTAAATACCGGAACATTCGGCATTAAGCCCGTGGCTCCATTTTCAGCACTCCACACTGGGTTTGCAATTGTAATATCAGGTGTAGAATAAACACCAGCCTCTGTTCCAATAATTAAACGTTTCGGATCATTTTGTTCAATCATTACTGAATAAATAGGCATAGCAGGTAATTTATTAACTCCGGTACCTTGCTTGCCCGAAAAATTTGTTGTTGAAGATGAAGCCGAACAAGTAGCTGCCGTTGTAGAATAATATACATGTATCGGTGTTCCTGTTCCATAACCTCCTAATGAAACTGCAACTTTATTACCGTCAGCAGGGTCAACAGATAAACCGGTGATAAAATTACCGCCGAAACCTGCAATTTGATCACTAACAACAATAGAAGAAGGGCTTGTCATATCTCCATTAGCAAAACCGGTAACAGCAGCCAAATTTGAAAATCTAAATAAATTACCAGAAGATGTTCCGACATATAAAATATCTCCATCAGGAGACCATGCAAGTTCTTCTGCTTCACCTAAAAGGCTGCCAAGTTTCATCCATTCCGGCGCTCCTGAAAAAGTTAAAGGCTGCTTTGTCATCCAAACGCCATTGGCTCCGTTAAACCCAACAGCAAGTTTTGCCTGAAATGGGTCATAAACCATTAACGAATCACCAGGATTCATTTGCGCGGTGACAGTAAAGTTTAATGGATAAGAGTAAGTCGGGCGGACCATACTGATTTCAGAACCTGCCGCGTATGCTACGTTAAATAATAAATTTATCGTGGCACCGTTTGAAGGTGCTGTATTAAAGTAGAAATCAAATGCACCGGTAATATAATTTATTGTATGCGGTTTTGTAGCGTCAATTGATCCTGTAAGTGATCCTGCTCCATCATCAGAAACAATTTGTAACCCGGATTTAAAAGAAATAAAATTAGGAATAATAGAAGCTGAAGGATATGGTAAAGCTAAAGTGCCGGAATAATGTTTAATAAGTCCATCACCAATTCCTACTGTTTGGGATACCTGCGTATTAGTAAATTTATAAAAATCGGGACTGTTAGCTGCTGTTTTTGTTTCATACAGAGCTATCGGAGTTACGAAAGATGCAAAACCGGAATTTCCTAAAGTAGGAAACATGGATGAAAAATAATCGGGATAAAAACTGTTGCCATCACCGCCTTTAGAAGAATGGCGTTCAAGTGTGCCGTAATAAACAGTACTGAATGATACGTTCGGGCTTAAGAAAGATATTTCGCATTCAGCTCCATCACCGCCGCCTATAGATTTCGCGTTTCTAACAGTATTTCCGTGTCCGCTTACATAATTTGTTCCGTTATCCTGCGCTCCGCCCATGAAAGCTCTTTTATATGGGTCATCGCCTTCAAAAGCGATTGAATAAAATTGAGTAACATTATAACCATTATTCATTGGCTGATAAGAAATGGCGCCGTTGCCGAAATAATTATCATATCCGCGGAAAATACCTCCGTCGCAGCCGATAAAAAACACACTTGGGTTGGTAGGGTGAAATCTAATTTCATGAACATCAGAATGAACATAAGACCAATTAGGAATAACAGTATTTGTATAAAATGGAACCTGACTTGCAGCCAGGCTCCATTGACCAATTCCGGCAACAGCTGGATTAGTTTGTTTCCATTGCCAAATGCCAACGCCTCCAACTATAATTCTTGTTTTATCATTTGGAAACACCCCGACAGAAATATCATAATCACTTTGTCCTGTTCCGAACATTTCGAATTCCGAGCTGCCTCCGCTGCCGATTGTTGTCCATGTTAATCCTTTATCAATAGATTGGTAAACGCCTAACAACATACCAGATGTTTTACCGGCTAATGCATACATATAATTAGGGTCGCTTGGTGCTATTGCAAACTCTATGCGGCTGACGCCTGAAACCGGCAGACCAGCAGAAATTAATGTGAATGTCCCTGAATCACCTGTCGCAGAACGGTACAATCTATTATTAATATTGGCTAAAACCGTACCATCGCTTGCAACATCAACATCCAGTGAAGTTGATGTATTAGCACTGCCGTTACCCAAACGAATAGGATGATTCCATGTTATTCCGCCGTTGTTAGAAGACCTAAACCCATATTTAGTTGCCGCATAAATTCTACTTGCATTTATCGGATCAGAAGCCATTTCGTGAACAGAACAAAATGCTGTTGCAATTGATGCTCCAGTATTGTTTACTGTAGTTGGAATTGTAGAGGCAAGTCTTGAAAATGTATTGCCGTCATCAGTAGATTTGTATATACCTGCTCCTAAAATACCAGCAGAACCAGAACCTGAATAATAATAGAAATCACCTTCACCTGTACCAGCATAAATATCACCGTTTGCAGCTTGTGTAATTGAAATAACCGCAAGATTAGGCTGCTGATCAAAACCTTGGACATTACTCCAATTTGAGCCGCCATTGTTTGAAACCCATAAACCGCCTGAAACACTTCCGGCAAACATCCTTTGAGGGTTATTTTTATCAATTAGAATTGATCTGGTACGTCCGCCGACATTGTCTGGTCCTAATTCTGTCCAGTCCAGCCCCAAAGCGTTTGATGATCTGAGAGAGTTCATTTGATAAGCTTCTTCTCTTGCTTTTACCACATCTAATGGATCAATAGTTCCGGTAAGCGGATTTTTTTGAACATTAAAAAGCCAGTTTGCGGCGCCTTTTGCTCCTTCTTCTTCTGCTTCTTCTGATTTAGAAGCGGTAGTTTCTTTATTTATTTTTGTTGTGTATCGGGAAGTATTTTCTAAATAGAAGTATCCAAAAGATAAGAGGGATCCAGCAATTAAGGCTGAACCTAAAAGTAATTTGTTGTTTTTCATGACATTTTAATAATTAAGTTTTGGGGGATTGTCCCAAAGGTAAAGATAAAATAATTAACAGCAAAATTTATTAGAAAATATGCTTTTCAGCATGGTAAGATGAACGCACGAGCGGACTGCTTTCAACAAACCGAAAACCTTTTTCTAAACCGGCCTTTTTGTATTTTTCAAAAACCTCAGGATGGATAAACTCCTTTACAGGCAGGTGTTTAGGTGTAGGCTGCAGATATTGCCCTATTGTAAGCACATCACAATTCACTAACCTTAAATCATCCATCGTTTCATAAATCTCCTTTTCGGTTTCGCCAAGTCCCAGCATAATCCCCGATTTTGTATTTAATCCCGAAGTTTTCAAACGTTTTAATACTTCAAGGCTGCGGTCATATTTAGCCTGGATACGTACTTGTTTTGTAAGCCGGCGCACAGTTTCTAAATTATGAGAAACAATATCCGGGCGTACATCAATAATACGCTGAAGATTGTCCCAATTGCCTTGAAAATCAGGGATAAGGGTTTCAAATTTAGTTTGAGGATTTATACTTCTGATGGCATTTATTGTTTCTGCCCAAATAATCGATCCTCCATCTTTTAAATCATCACGGTCAACCGAGGTTATTACACAATGCTTTACCTTCATCAGCCGCACTGATTCGGCAATACGTGCAGGCTCCTTTATGTCTACAGCTTCGGGACTGCCTGTAGCCACATTGCAGAATCCGCATGAGCGTGTACATATATTCCCGAGAATCATAAAAGTGGCCGTGCCTGCTCCCCAGCATTCGCCCTTATTCGGGCAGTTACCGCTTTCGCAGATGGTATGGAGTTTATTAACAGATACGATTTTTCGAACTTCTGCGTATTCCTTTCCGGAGGTAAGTTTAACCCTTAGCCAATCAGGACGCCTTAATTTATCCACAAGCCCCTCTCTTAATCTCTCCCCTGAAGAGAGAGGTAATGGCTGAGATAGGTCAGGATTGTTAGAATTGTTAGTATTGTTTGTTATCATCTTATTTTTTTTACTTGGCTTTTTTACATACCCCCCCCTCTGTTTTGGAGAGGGGATTAAGAGGAGAGACTTCTATCTCCATTTTTTTGTGTATGATTAAGGAGAGGGGGTTGTTCTTAGGTTTTTTTCTTTTAAAACCACTTTTTGCCCCATATCATTTTGAGGTATAATGAAATGAATACTTGCTGTTTTTTATTGAAAGCCATTATCGGTATTGCTTTAGGGTAAATATCTATAATAGCGCCTGTTTCTATAGCTTTTACAGCATTATAACGATCGGCATATTCAAAACTTAATGCAAATTTCGCATAACCAGCCGGATAAATAACGGTTTTTTCAATACCTTTAAAAAATGGCGATTTACCAAATATATCTTCCTGTTTATGAATTTCAGGGTTATATCTTTCTGTTGAAGGGATTGAAGAAGATGTGCCTTTTTTAATTTCAAGATAAACTGGTTTGGCAAAAGCAAGAGCCGCACCGACGAAATATGAGTAACGTATCTCTACACTTTTTTTATCGGTTTTCTGATAAATAACATTTTGATAACCTGCCCCGGGACGAATAATTAAAATTGAATTTAATTTTCCATAAATAAAACCTTTGGAATTAGCATAATAAGAATTTAAACTTTTAACCTCTTTCGGATGTTTGAAGTTTGACGCTTCTATTTCAAACATTTTTTTCCGCTTAGCAGTAACATGCTGCCCTCTTCTGTATGCCGCTCCAAATCCGCCTGCCGAATGCATAAATACGCCGAAACTTGCTTCCTGAGTATAAAGAACATTCACATCTTCGCCGTTTTCCAACCGTGTTAAATCATCTTTTGTTTTCTGAGCCGACAGTTTAAAACAAAGAATTGAAAATAATAATAAACCAAAAACTTTTTTATACATTGCATTATTTTTATTATTGCAAATATACAAAATTAAAAGGCTAAAAAGCAATTAAAGATTATGAGTTTAAACATAAGGCTTCCAATAGCTGCCGGGATAGTAATTCAGTAGTTTTAATAATAATATAATCCGCATAAAACATTAAAAAAATACCGAAATCATGAAAACATCTGAAATAACATATAAAGGCAGTCTGCGAACAGAAGCTGTCCATCTGCAGTCTGGAAATATAATTGTTACTGATGCCCCAATCGACAATAACGGTAAGGGAGAAGCTTTTTCACCTACAGATCTATTATCAACAGCTCTGGGCTGTTGTATGGTCACGTTAATGGGAATTGCCGCACAGACGCATGATATAAATATTGAAGGAACTACAATTGAAGTCACAAAAATAATGGACGCTAACCCAAGAAGAGTAGGTGAAATTATTGTAAAATTTAATATGCCTAAAAACGATTTTACAGATAAAGAGAAGAGTTTGCTTGAGCGTGCTGCAAAGACATGCCCTGTGTCCAAAAGCCTGAGTTCTGAGCTTAAACAGACTGTAATTTTTAATTATTAATCTTACGCAAAAAGTCCGAAGGACTTAAATTTGAATAGCTCCGTATGAAATACGGAGTGAATGTAATTTTTAATTATTAATCTATGTTACGCAAAAAGTCCGAAGGACTTAAATTTGAATAGCTCCGTATGAAATACGGAGTGAAAAATCAGCAATGAATAACAACTCTGAAAGAGTTGAACCCTTTCAGGGTTCTTAGTTTGACCGGCATATGAACCATAGTTTTCACCTATGGTTATTCATATTAAAATCCCTTCAGGATTTTCTTGCGTAACATCTGTTATTAATATATTTTTCGCTTGTACTTCCATGGGCTGTTTTTAACTTGTCGCCAAATTTTATGTCCAAGGAAATTTTCTTTTGTGTATTTTTGTTTTTTAATATATGAAAATTATTTGTGCAAATAGTTTTTGCTGCAGAACGATAATTTGCTAAACGCCCATGCGATTAAGGAATAAAAGTTGAAATGCCGAATAACAACATGAATGCCAGCAATTCGAAATTACTGCTTTAAAGATCGTCTAATAATTATTTAAATATGAAAAGAACATTCTGGCTGCCTCGTATTACAACTATCAGTTTAGCTTTGATGCTTACTGCTGGAGTTATTGTTATTTCTGATATGGGCTGTGCACCAAAATCGCCATGCGGAAACAAACGTGCACACAAAGCTCGTGCGAAAAAAGTAAGGCGAATGGCTCCAAGTATGGGTGGTTAATATATTATAAAATGGAAGTGCCAAGATTACTAACCTATGAGTTGTTGGCGGTTTGCAGGTTCTTAACAAATAGTTTACTATTCTTTTACAAATTTTACAACTTTAATCTTTTCTGTTTCTGCGATTGTAATATAGTAAATCCCTTTATTCCAGGCACTGCAGTCAACTGCAAAATCCGATGAATTACTGCGCGCAAATTTTACAGCATCATGATGTTCTATTTCTTGTCCTAAAATTGAATAAACAGTAAGTCTTGCAATCACATCCTTACTGCCTGAATTAGCAATATTAAATTGATTGTTTGCCGGATTCGGATAAATAGATAAAGCAGATTCAGAGGCAATTTCAGATTTTATACCAGTAAATGTTATAGTCCAAATACTGTCAGCCCATTGAGGATTATCAATAAAAGGGTTGCGGTTATGCTGAATCTGATAAACAGCGTTATTTCTATCAATTTCTTTACTGCTCACGGGATCCTGCTGATTCCAGCGAAGCAAAACATCTGCCTGCCAGGGAAGAATCTCAGATTTGTTTGTTCCGCCGGAGGTACTCCATGCAGCGTCTTCACTTTGATAACGTGTACTCATATAAAAATAACCGCGGGCTAAATCTCCCTTATACTCATCGATAGGCTCAAATACTGTTTGGCTGTAACCTTCATCGGCACATGAGCCAAGCATGCTTCCGTTTAGTGAAGTCCAGGAAGGAACTGCCACATCACCATAGGAATAATTGCTTCGGATATTGTTTACATACCCGTCAGTAGGATAAATATGAAACATATCCGAACTTGGAATTGTTTGTGAATTAAACCAGCTTT
This sequence comes from uncultured Bacteroidota bacterium, assembly GCA_903889605.1. GTDB lineage: Bacteria > Bacteroidota > Bacteroidia > 2-12-FULL-35-15 > 2-12-FULL-35-15 > 2-12-FULL-35-15. Next base: position 4,888 of record CAISYK010000856.1, on the reverse strand, counting down.
GAGGCCATGAATGTTCGCGGTTATAACAAATACCTTCTCCGCTGTATGAACCGCATTGGTCTGTAGAAAAAGTAAATTCGTATGGCGGTGTTCCGCCGGGATTGTCGCTGTATATATCCCACACTTTTCCATTCGATTTTTTATCAGTGGCCGTAAAGTGAGTCCATAAACTGGCATAACTTATAGAAGTATGGTTTTTAATTATATTATGTAAGGCTGTTTTCAAAGGAGCACCTGTTAATCCCTGGGCTGAATTATAATAACCTGACGGAATCTGAGCGCTCAGTTTTAATATTAAAAGGCAGGAAATACAATGCAGTAAAATAAATTTATTTTTCATCAGTTAATAATCGTTTTAAATGCTGATTAATTTAAAATAGTTTTGTATCTAAATACTGGTAAAAAAACTGTCGATTGCCGTGTATTGGCTATATACAGACCAAATATTGACGAACTGCAAATATATGGAAATTTATTTCGACAAAGATAACCTATCTACAGTGTAGGATAAAAGGCGTCTTCAATATGATTTATTTTTGTATTATTTTCACCTAGTATGATGGAAATAATATCAAAACGAACTTCTAAATCAAGCTGATTCCGCTGGATATACTCCTGAGCAGTTTTAATAAGGTTTTTTTGTTTTTGTTTATTAACGAATGTTTCCGGTTCGCCGAAATAATTACTTTTCCGTGTCTTAACTTCTGCAATAACCAGAGTTTTATTATCTGCTGCAATAATATCTGCTTCCAGATTTTTAAACCGCCAATTAGTTTCAAGAATCGAATAACCTTTGTTCTTCAAAAAAACTGCGGCTAACTCTTCTCCTTTTGTGCCGGTATCATTATGTTCTGCCATGTTTTAGTTTTAATTATTCGGCATCGCCTGCCAAAAGCCGGGAAACGACGAATTGCAAAATAAAAGTAGTTTAAAATATTTTTAGTTCTTAGGGTTATTATAAAATATTTCAACCTAACAATACCGCTTTGGAAAAAGCGCTGGTTACCAATCATAAAAATGATCTATTGTCTCTTTTAGGTCTTTTGACCATTTATCTATAAGATATGAGTAACTGGTATATATCGATGGCTTCATAAAAAGGAATAAATGTCATTTTCTTTTCGATGTATTAGCAGCTTTCGGCTTCAATTTTTGTTTACCTTTGTATAAAATAATTAATAATAAAACAAAATGTTAAATAGTGTTTTAATTGGATTTTTAGGCTTAGGCGGTCCAGAGGTAATTGTTGTCTTGATAATTGTTCTTTTGCTTTTCGGCGGAAAAAAAATTCCCGAACTAATGAAAGGTTTAGGCAAAGGGATAAAAGAGTTTAAAGACGCATCAAAAAGCGGTGAGGAAGAAAATAACGGCGCATCTAATCTGGATAAAAAAGCCTAATATCAAGTGCCATTATGCTTAATCAGTTCTACGCAATATATTGGGTAGAAATTTTAATGTTTGTTTAAAAAACTTTAAATTAAATTGAGGCTCTTGGTTTTTACGTTTTGTCTATATTGCTGTTTTAAATAGTATTTCCATTATTTGGATTATCCTGTTCCGACTTATAATGTATTAAGACCGCTGAAGCTTGCTTCACAGAGGTATGTTATGCCATAATGGGCATGTGGTTTCTGATCCTTAAAGTTTTTCCATAATTTATTTGGGATTTAAAAAAAAATTATCAATCCTGTTCTTTTAATGTGTTCCCAAAATTATTTGAGTTATTAGTGATGATTTTATTGAAATTATGTAGAAATTTCGGTTAATCGCCTAAACTCTCTTTGTATTTCAGTTTATCATTACGATATTTGTATAAAGCGATAACATTTTATTAATGTATTCGTTAAGAATAATATGAAAAAACGCACTTTTGTTTTTATTATCTTTTTTTTCACTCTCATCTTTGGTGAGAATTGGGGCGGTGTTTCTTTTTCACAAGTATCATACGCTCCAGATCTTATGCAGGACGACCCGATTATTGCTGCACTAGATAGTTTATATAAATTGGATTTGTTTGAAAGGGGATATGCGAAAATTAGTTACCCTAAAAACCCAAAATATAATTTTTCAGCTGATTCGATTCCGCACTATGATGATATGATTTATGAAGCGCGGCTGGCCAAATTAGACGCCGCTTCACCATTTGACCTGCAGTATAACACTTTTGTTCAAGGGTATATAAACATGTATACTTTACGCAGGCGTGAACAGGTATCAAGAATGATGGCACTTTCGCAATTTTATTTTCCGATGTTTGAAGAATTGCTGGATAAATACAACCTGCCGTTGGAATTAAAATATTTAGCAATTTGTGAATCGGCATTAAATCCATTGGCAAGGAGCCGGTCTGCAGCCACTGGTTTATGGCAATTTATGTATCCTACCGGTAAAATGTTTGGGTTAAAAGTATCTTCTTATGTTGATGAACGCTGTGATCCTTATAAATCTACAATTGCCGCCTGCGAGTATTTTCAATACCTATATGGTCTTTTTGGTGACTGGCAAATGGTTCTGGCAGCATATAACAGCGGTCCTGGAACTGTGAATAAAGCGATCCGCAGAAGCGGCGGGAAAAAAACATATTGGCAAATACGGCCTTATCTGCCTTTAGAAACGCAGGGATATGTCCCAGCTTTTATTGCAGTAAACTATGTAATGAATTATACTTCAGAACATAATATTCAATCTGCAATTCCTAAAAAAACATTTTTAGATGTGGATACCGTAACGGTAAAAAAACAACTTTCTTTTGATAGAATTTCTTCAATGCTTGATATTTCAGAGGACGAACTAATGTATTTAAATCCCAGTTACCGAAAGGGGGTTATACCAGTAGCAGCGGAAGCGCCAAGCTACTTAACACTTCCTTCTGACAAAATGGGCGCATTTATTAATAACGAAGCAATTATTTATAATTATTTAAAACAGGATACCCTCAGTGTTGATATTTTGGCGGCTCAGGAAAAAACTATAATACATATAGTTAAGAAGGGGGAGCATTTAACTACAATAGCTGCAAAATATTACTGTTCTGTTTCGGATATAAAAAAGTGGAATGGAATTACATCTAATGCCCTAAAACCAGGCAAAAAATTAACAATATATGCTTACGATAAAAAGCCGGAAGTCAATAAAGCGGATCCTATTCCTGTTGTAAATTCCAAGAACAGTAAGGCGACAGCGGCAGTAATCAAAGAAAACAAACCGGTTTCCGATACTATTAAATTTTATACCATTAAAAAGGGAGATTCATTATATAAAATAGCACAAAACAATAATATAACTGTTGATGAAATAAAGAGGCTTAATAATTTTGGTGTTAACTATAATTTGCTGCCTGGGAAAAGAATTAAGATAGCATCTTTGTAAGCTTTTGGTTTCCTTAAAACTGAATTAACTTTTCAATGAAAAATATTTTGGCTCAATACTTTTAAATACTCTCCGATGTATACTGCATAACAAATATTATTTTCTTTTCGGTATTATCATATACTTCAAAAGATAAAACGGGTTTATATTTTTTCTCTTTCATATATTTTGTAAGTACAGGATAAATTTTCATCGGTCCAATCATAAAAGAAATCATGTTTTTTATAGGGAATTCGATGACAACAGATTTCGCTTTTGGAATTGAATCAATTTTTAAACCATGCGACTGAATATCTTTTATCTCAGCAATCTTTTTTTTGTCAAGAATGTTTCCGACAAAACTTCTGCATTTTTCCGGAGGAGTAGTTTTTGGGTCGTCATAATAAATGCCGAATCCTTTAGTGCTGACAATACCCAAAGCCTTTAATTTGGTGTCGACACCGCCTATATACTGCCCGGCTTTTGAATAAGGGCCTGTAAAATTCATTCCGACGACAATGTATCCGCCTTCTTCTTTTTCTTCGATTTTTGCAGATGCAAAAAAGCCCATATATAAAAGGAAGCTGATAATAATAACCGCTAAGGCGCCTGCTGTCAGTAATATTTTTTTTAAAGTTTTCATTTTACAGACTAGTTTTTATTTTTGTTATTAACCCAAATAGTTGAACGCTTACAATTCGGACTGTTTTGTAGTAAACACAGATAAATAAAGTTTAGATTAATCGTAAATTTATTGGATAAGCACAGTTATAGTCTTTATTAATTATAAACTGTCTGCGATCATCTGCATTCCATAAATCTTTCTAGGGCAGCTTCAAATTTTATTAAACATGTTTTTACAATAAAAACTATAAAGCCCGTTCATACAATCCTGCTATTTCTCCAAATGCAATGATATATGGATTCATAGCTTTCTCGAGTTCAGTTTTGGTCGCCGCCGGATTCAGGTCGAGGATTTCATCTAACGCATAAACCTTAAACAAATATTTGTGAATACCTGAATGCGGACAAGGACCTCCATAATTTTGATTGCCGAAATCGTTCCACCCTTCAATACCCGGAACGCTATTCTCTTTTATTTTTTTTGATGGTTTAATATTCCATACAATCCAATTAACCCAAGGCCTTATTGGAGCATCGTTGTCATCAATAATAAGAACTAAACTTTTGGTTTCATGGGGAATATTTTTTATTGAAAGCGGCGGATTTATATTTTCGCCGTCGCAGGTATATTTTACAGGAATGAATGTTTTATTTTCGAATTTATCGCTTGTTATATCCAATGCTTTTATTTCTTTCGAAATTGCTATTTGTTGCGGATTCATTTTTTTAGGTATATAGCTGGGTAATTTCTGTAACAATTTTCACAAAAAAAATACTGTAAAGTATAAAGGTATAAGCTGTTCATTCAATAATAATACTTCACCATTAAGGCATTAGGACCAAAGAGATTGACTAAATTTTATATGCGCTTCTTATTGATCCTAATGCCTTCCGGTATTTAATTCTTAAGCATTTC
>CAISYK010000855.1 GCA_903889605.1 uncultured Bacteroidota bacterium | reverse complement strand
TTGTTTTATAATATATTACACAGCAATTACAAATGAGTGAAATTTTAAAAAGAAAACATTTATTTAGTATTTTCTTGTCATTGTTTGTTATGAATTGCGCTTTAGCCCAATTTGCTGTTGATGCAGGTGCTGATCAAACAATATGTCCGGGAGATAATGTAATTTTAGGCGGTACTCCAACCGCTTCAGGAGGTTTGGCCCCATATCATTATGCATGGTCAGCCGCGGGAGTATTAATAGATTCAATTGCTAATCCATCCGTTTCTCCAACGGACTTTACAATATATACTTTGACGGTTATAGATGATACAAATGCGGTAATTGGTTATGACGCAGTAAGCATCACAATTTCATATATATTATATGTAAATGCAGGAGCAGGAACAAGTTTTTGCCTTGACGGTTCTGATGTTATCGGCGGAACAGACAATGTTACAGGACAAGGAGTAACTTATTCTTGGTCGCCTCTGTTGGGATTAAATGATTCTACATCGCCGAGGCCTACTGCATCACCAATACTAACCACAAAATATACTTTAACAGCCGCCATTGCAGGCTGTCCGCCTAAAATTGATACTGTGCTTGTAACAGTGATACAGCCTCCTCCAATTAATGCCGGAAATGATATTACAATTAAAGAAGGCGAAACAGCGACCCTGCATGCCTCCGGCGGTTTTTTTTACCAATGGACCCAGCATTTTACACTCAAATATGAAAATACTGCGGACCCTGATGCTGAGCCGATTGTTACAACTGATTATTTCCTTTACGGAACAGATGCAGAAAAAAGATGCCATGCAAGCGACACTGTAAGAGTAGATGTAGTACCATGTAATAAGGTGGTATTTTACAATACATTTACTCCAAATAATGACGGCAATAACGATACTTGGTATATCGGGAATATTAGTAAATATCCTAATAATAGGTTGGAAATATATAACCGTAATGGGAAATTAGTTTACAAAGCTTCAGGTTATTCAAATACCTGGGATGGAAAAACATATTTGGGAGACAAACTGCCGGCAGCTACTTATTTTTATATGATGGATTTGGGTGATAATGCAGGGCTTTTTCATGGCACTGTTACGATTGTTGATTGAAGATATATTTAATAGTTAATAATTAATAGTTTAGAGTTTAGAGTTTAGAGTTTAGAGTAACAAGTTAATAGCGGGAAGTAAAGTATATCAGCAATAAAGATTTGTGATTTAAATGTTATATTTATTATTCTTTGTAAATTGAAAAAACTAATTTTCATATCAGTAATATTGTTATCTCTCCCATTTATTAAGGGTTTGGGAGGGACTTTATCCGCGCAGCAATTGCCGTATTACACTCAATTTAAAAGCAATTCTTTTATGCTCAACCCTGCTGTTGCCGGAACACAGGGAACCTTATACGCTTGCATGAATTACAGGGCTCAATGGGTCGGTTATGATGATGCACCAAGAACATCCGGCATTAGTTTGCACGGAAGATTTTTCAACGGCAAAATGGGCGCTGGTTTATTGATGATGCAGGATGAAATAGGGCCGTCAAAACAGACAAACTACGGCGCAACTTATGCCTATCACATTCGTTTTCCTGATTGTGAACTATCTGCGGGCTTTGCTGGTAATTATACTAAATACACGTTAGACGGCAATAAAATACTTTTACATAATTCGCAGGACCCTTCTATTGATCAAACCATAAGTTATACTGCCAATGCAACTGATGCAAGTGCAGGAATTTATTTGTATAACGATCGCTTTCATATTGGTTTTAGTGCGCTGCATCTATTAAAATCAAAAGCGGAATTGTACAAAAATGACTCAACTAAAAAGGGCTTTATTAAATATGCAACACATATATATTCAACCTTAGGTTATAACTATTCACAAAATCCGGCTTTTGTATTTGAAAATACGATTTTTGTAAACTATGTACAGGCTGTTCCGCTGATGATAGATTATACATTACGGGTTCATTACAGAAGGAAAGTTTTTGCCGGTTTCTCTCTCCGGCTGCGTGATGCATTGGCAATTCATATAGGGGCTAATATTATGGAACGATTTCAAGTTGGATATTCCTATGATATATTATTGAGTAAGTTCCGTAATTACAGCAGCGGGTCACATGAAATTGTATTAAAGTACAACTTCAATATAGTAGAAGATGATAAGACCAGCATTAAGAAAACGAAATTTGCTCATCAAAAATACAACGACTGGCTGTAGTTACGAAGCCTGGCCTTTGGGAATATTTACTTTACTTCTTGGAAAAATTGCTGAATAAACGAATTATTGCAGTTTCTGCTATCTTTATTAGTATTCCTGGTAATTTGTTTTTCCCATCTACATCAATTTTCAGGATTTTACCTAAAACAAATTCATTTACCCAATCCAATATATTACTTACTTTTTTATTCTTTTCATTATTGAACGGCAGAAACTCTTCACCAATAATTTGTTTATAATTATACTTTATAGAATTGAATTTATCTTTCACAAGCTCTTCCTTGTAGGAGCAAAAGATTTTTAAGCGTTGTTTTTCGCGCTTAAGAGTTTGTAAATTGGTTATTTTTATTGGTTCGTCAATCATTTTCTTCTTTCTCAAATAGCTGTTCAATCACTTTATCAGTAATGTATTTCTCCAGTAGTTTTTTCCTAAACCGAATCACAAATACAAATAGAATAAGGTAAATTCCAAAAATAATAAGGAAACCTAATGCGTTATTATTTAAAAGCGCTCCGAAGTAAAATCCGCCGCTGATGCTTAAGAAAAAAAGCAGGAAAAATCCAAGCAGTGCTATAATTAATGAAGAAAAGAAAACAGCTGTAACTTTCGCAATTTTTTCGTAAGCGCCTATTTTATAAAGCTGAATCTTAGCTTCGAAATAATCGATAACAAGTTGTTTTAATTCTGAAAAAAAAGAAGAAGGTTCAGTCATAAATTATACGGATGTTTTTTTGAATGGATCTTCAGCCGAATTTTTAAAATCTTCGAAAATTGTTTTCCCTTTAGCAAACTGTTCTGCTAAATCATTTTTAAGTTTAGAGGCACCTTCTTTCAAATCACCGATTATTTCATCCTTTTTGTCGGAGTTTAAAAAATATCCTATTGCCACGCCTACTGCAGCTCCGGCCAACAGAGCTAATATGATTTTGGAGTTATTATTATCTTTCATTTTCTGGATGATTAATACTTTATAAAATTACTGTTTTTTATTTACCTTTAAAGAAAATTTAACAGATGGCCTATTTTGAATCAAATAAACTTAAACAAATTGCCGCTTTAGCTGGAATTGTAATACTAGGCGGATTTTTACTTGTAACATTATCGGGGTTTATACCTGCATTTCTTGGTGCAGTAATATTTTATGTTATATGTTCGCCATTTGTCCTTTTTTTAATGAATAAAGGAAAATTTAAAAGAGGATTAGCCGTTGCTGCAGCTCTTATTTTATCATTTTTAGTGATAATAATTCCAGTTTTCAGCTTAACCTATCTGTTGATTTCTAAAGTTTCAACTATGTTTTCTGCATCTCATAATTTTTATGCCGAAATTCTAAATCTTAATACATTTATCAGTACAAAATATGGGGTAAATATTTTAGCCCCTGATAATCTAGTTAAACTGCAGACTGAGATCACCAATTTTATTCCTAATCTGTTAGGTCAAACAATGAGCATCCTTGCTGATATTGCTATTATGTACTTTATTTTATTTTATTTGCTGTACGCCGAAACTTCAATGGAAAAAAGCATCATCCGTTTTTTACCTTACGAAAAAGAAAATGCTCATTTATTTGCGAAAGAATTGGAATCACAAACCTATTCAAATGTTATCGGAGCCCCCCTTTTAGCAATTATTCAAGGCTGTTTTGCAGTTTTGGGCTTTTGGATATTCGGTTTAAATGAACCAGTATTTTGGGGATTAATGTGTGGATTTTTATCTTTCATTCCATTTGTAGGTTCTGCAATGGTTTGGTTTCCAGCCGGTGTAATACTTGCTGCAAGCGGTTCTTATTGGCAAGGCATTGCAATTTTAATTTATGGATTAGTGGTAATTAGTAATGTTGATAATATTTTCCGCTTTGTTCTTCAAAAAAAAATTGCCGATATTCATCCATTAGTAACAGTTTTTGGGGTAATCTTTGGTTTGAAATGGTTCGGAATACCAGGTATTATTTTTGGACCATTGTTAATTTCCTATTTACTTATTATGATAAAAATTTATCGTACAGAATACGGGGATAAAAATTTTATTTCTTCTGCACCCGCAATCAATAAAGATAGTAAATCAGTTGAAAATTCTTCAGAAAAACCTTAACAGAAAATATTAGATTATAATTTCAGCAGGACTTGTAAATGAATTATGTCGTTTGCGTTTGCTCAGATAATTATTCCAATTGAAATAATAAAACAGCATGAATAATTTAAATTTGTCATATAACATTCTTAGGTTTATTTTTTCATAATCATACTTTCTGAATGATTGATTATCTTTGCAAAGAATTTAAATGAAAGATAAGATTGAAAACGAAGACGCTTAAAAAAAACAAGGTAAATGTAATAACTCTTGGCTGCTCAAAAAATATTGTTGATAGTGAAGTATTGATGGGCCAATTGAAGGCTAATAACTTTGATGTACAGCATGAAAGCACTAAAGACGATTCCAGCATTGTTATCATTAACACCTGCGGTTTTATTGATAATGCAAAGCAGGAAAGTATTGATACGATTCTTCGTTATTCTAAAGCAAAAGAAGCAGGCCTTGTTGATAAAGTTTATGTGACCGGCTGTTTAAGCGAGCGTTACAGACCTGATTTAGAAAAAGAAATTCCTAATATCGACGGCTATTTCGGGACACGCGAACTTCCCCGTTTATTGAAAACATTAAAAGCTGACTATAAACATGAATTAGTAGGCGAACGCTTATTGACAACTCCTCATCATTATTCCTATTTCAAAATTGCTGAAGGCTGCGATAGGCCTTGTTCATTTTGTGCAATACCATTGATGCGCGGTGCACATATCTCAAAATCAATTGAGGAGCTGGTGAAAGAAGCTAAGCACCTGGCAAAAAACGGCACTAAAGAACTTTTGCTTATCGCCCAGGATCTGACTTATTATGGTTTGGATATTTACAAGAAACGTAATTTATCCGAACTGCTTAAAAACCTTTCAGATATAGACGGTATTGAATGGATTCGTCTGCATTATGCGTTTCCAAGCGGGTTTCCGATGGATGTGCTGGATGTGATGAATGAGCGTAAAAACATTTGTAATTATCTGGATATGCCGCTTCAGCATATTACTGATAAAATGCTCAGTAGTATGCGCAGAGGAACTACGAAACAAAAAACAATTGATTTAGTAAATAATATACGCGATAAAGTTCCGGGTATTGCCATTAGAACCACATTAATTGCTGGCTATCCGGGCGAAACTCAAAAAGATCATCATGAAATGCTTGAATGGATAGAACAGTCGAGATTTGAGCGCTTAGGTATCTTCGCATATTCTCATGAAGAAAACACTCATGCATATTTATTGAAGGATAATGTTTCAGCAAAAACAAAACAGGCAAGAACAGAAGCTGTAATGGCTTTACAGCAAGGGATTTCATTAGATATTAATAAGAAAAAAATCGGTAAAACATTTAAAGTTCTTTTTGATAAAAAAGAAGGCGATTATTTTATTGGCCGTACTGAATTTGATTCGCCCGAAGTTGATAATGAAGTGCTCGTGAGTACTAATGAAAAAAGTATACGTATTG
>CAISYK010000854.1 GCA_903889605.1 uncultured Bacteroidota bacterium | reverse complement strand
ATATCTTCAGTCAGGCAATTTTGCACGACCATCCTGTTACAATTGTCAATTTAAAGGATTTCCTCAAAAATCAGATATTACATTGGGTGATTTTTGGGGAATCGAAAATGTTGATGCTTCAATGGATCAGGATAGTGGAACCTCTTTAATCATGGTAAATTCAGATAAGGGATTAGTATTTTTTGAGAGTCTAGGGGACACCATTTTCAAAAAAGAGTTTAAGATGGAAGATGCAGAGAAAGGAAATTTAGCCATGAATAGTCCGTTAAAAGCGACGAACAATGACCGTCAATCTTTTTTTGAAGCATTAGATAAGATGCCATTTAAGCAAGTTGCGAAAAACTTCTTTCCAACACCATCTTTTCAATTGCAAAAAGTGGAAACTATATTACGACAAGTAAAATATTTTCTCAAATATTGCTTTTCTATTGGTCTTTCTCTTCCCACATGGTGGTTATTTATCAAGTACAATTTTATCTGTAAAAATGTGGAAAATTCTGGTAAGATTAAATTTCGCCCCTTGAAATATTGTCGGGTTTCAATAGATAAATCTGCCAAACTTATTCTAAAATCCGGTTTTACGATGGGTGTAAAGCAAGTGAAATCTTCACATTTGGAAACACGTTTGTTATTGGAAGCAAATGCAATGATGACAATTAACGGCAGTTTTGAAATGTATTGTAACTCCTATATTCGTGTTATCAAAGGTGGTAAATTAATTCTAAACCAAGGATTTATCAATGAAAATGTACAAATCACCTGTGCTTCACATGTTACTATTGGGAAAGGATGTGCCATTGCAAGAGATGTCATTATCCGTGATTACGATGCGCACATTATTGAAAAATCGGGTTTTGAAATTGCAAGACCAATAACCATTGGTAATCATGTTTGGATAGGAAACAGAGCTATGATTCTTAAAGGAGTAACAATTGGAGAAGGTGCAATTATTGCAGCTGGTTCTGTCGTTACAAAAAACGTTTCCCCTTTTAGTGTGGTTGCTGGCATTCCAGCAAAGGTTGTTAAAGAAAATATTTTCTGGCATTAAAAGTAACAGGCAGACCTTGAGTATATAATTTAGATATTTTTTGAGTTTTTATGAAAATAGGAATACTTACCCAACCTTTATATACAAACTATGGAGGTCTATTACAGGCTTTTGCGTTACAGATGGTTTTAAAACAGATGGGTCATGAAGTGTTAACAATAGATAAACGTTTAAGGGAAGAATCTTTATTTAAAAAGATTTGTTCAATAACAAAACGTTTTGGATTTCGTATTTTTTGTTGTAAACATACATTAATTCGTGTTTGGCCTACAATTAAAGAACAAAATCTTATTGCTCAAAATACGAATCGTTTCATCTCAGAAAATATTCGAATAACAGAGAGAATAGATTCTTTGAAAAGTTTTTCATTGTTAAAAAAAAATGATTTTGAAGCATATATAGTTGGGAGTGATCAGGTTTGGCGCCCAGAATATTCTCCTTGTATAACAAATTATTTTTTAGACTTTATCGATAAGAAAGAAAATGTGAAGCGAATTGCTTATTCCGCCTCTTTTGGCGTCGACAATTGGGAATTTTCTTCTAAATTAACTGAGCAATGCGCCTCATTTGCTAAAAACTTTGATGCAATTTCTGTTCGTGAAGATTCCGCAGTGAGACTTTGCAAAGAATATTTAGGAGTTGATGCTAATCATGTTCTGGATCCAACTATGTTATTACCTAAGGAAGATTATGTAAAGTTGGTTGAGAAAGATAATATCCCGAAGAGCAAAGGGACGCTGATGACATATGTTCTGGATAAATCTTATGAGAATACAGAAATTATTGAGAAGATAGCTAAAGAATTAAACTTGACTCCGTTTTCAGTAATGCCTGAAAAGACATTTTCAGAAGTAGGGAAGAAGTGTATAGAATACTGCATTTTCCCTCCAGTAACCGAATGGATTCGTGGTTTTATGGATGCCGCTTTTGTAGTAACGGATTCGTTTCATGGAACTGTTTTTTCGATCATTTTCAATAAACCATTTATTTCTATCGGCAATACCAGACGTGGAATGACTCGTTTCACATCATTACTGAAAATATTTGGTTTGGAAGAACGATTAATCATATCCTCCAACGAACTGACTTCGGAAAAGATAAATACAACTATTGATTTCACACGAGTAAATCAAATTAAAAAAAAGAAACGCCAATTAGCACTTATGTTTCTTGATAAAGCATTAAATAACTAAAATGGAAGTGACTACGCCAAAAATAAGTGTTATTCTTCCAATTTATAATATGGAACAATATCTACCTAAGTGCATAGATAGTATTTTGAAGCAGACTTTTATTGATTTTGAATTGCTGCTTATAGATGATGGAAGTCAGGATAACTCAGGAAAGATATGTGATGAATATGCTAAAAAAGATAGTCGTATTATAGTAATACATAAAGAAAATGGAGGATCCTCGTCAGCTCGAAATGCCGGTCTTGATATAGCAAAGGGTGATTATTTTGGTTTTGTAGATGGCGATGATTGGATAGAAAAAAATATGTATGAATTATTATACAAAGGTATAATAGATTTTAAGGCTGATCTAGCTTTATGTAGACTTCTTCATATTGCTGGAAGTAATCAAGGCTATTATCTCAATGATAAGTTTACTGATCAAGAAAAAATAATAGATGGAGATAGACTATTAAGATATTTAATATTAAATAAGATAGATGCCTCCTGTTGTACAAAACTTTTTAAATCATCTATTTTCGACACTATTAGGTTTCAAGCAGGAAAATTAAATGAAGATTTTAAATTGCTATTTGAGGTTTTTTCAAATAAAAGGAAAGGTATTTATATTAATGAGGTTGCCTATAATTATATATGTAGAAATGATAGTAATACAACATCATTTTCAAGTTCTTATAGATTTGATTTATGCGAAAATGCTAAAGACATGTTGGATTTTATAAAAATAGAAAAACCACATTTGATACCAGAGGCTGAAAGATATTATTTTATGCAATTATACGGGGTCTTTCGATATATTATAACAAACGATCTAATAAATAAACACAGTGATAGGTATAAAATACTGAGAATTATTTTGTTAAAAAACATTAAGAAACTGTTAGCGAATAAATACATTAAGAATCGATCGAAACTATTCATTCTAATATTGGCATTAATGCCAAAGATGATTGCGAGAATGCTCCATGCTATAAAAATAAAATAAACAGTGTTTTGTGGAATTTATGATATCGTACAATATAAAGCGATAATGGTCTGGCACCAATAAATCGTGATTTAATTCGGTTGCTGCTAAAAAAAAACGAATGTAGACCTTGGTTGAAAAATCATGGTGCATCATAAAAATCACTGCTGATTACAGAAAGAGGTAACAACCACTATGTGAAATCCCGTCAGGAAACATTCACACCTGAAATTGTCAATATAATTTTAAAGAAGGTACCATTTCCATATTTTACTCCAAAACATACCAGTTGGCTTAACATAATACACTCCTTTAAGATTCAATATTAAACCAATTTGTAAATTCATGGCTGAGTCTAATCCCAAGATTTTGATTCTATTGTCAACCTACAATGGTGAGAAATATTTACAACAACAATTAACAAGTCTAAGATTACAAATAGGTGTTGATGTATATTATCTCATTCGTGATGATGGATCAAAAGATGCT
>CAISYK010000853.1 GCA_903889605.1 uncultured Bacteroidota bacterium | reverse complement strand
TTACTTTAATATTACTTTTTTTACACTTGTTAATTAAAGCATTAGCATTTTCGATGTTTATAAATGAACCAAGAAGTACAACCCATGTTCCTCCTTGTTCTTTAACAATGTTTCTTTTTTCAATTTCAGCATTATCATTATAAATAATTTTCAAATCTGTTTTTTTTATCCACCCTTTAGTTTGAATACCGTTTTGTTTGCTGATAAAAGTGCAGTAATAAAAACTGCCTGAAATCTTATCATAACTTACAGCATCATCTTTAATAATGTAAGTAATAGTTTTGTCAGATTCAGTTGTGTTTTTATAAAAATAAGAACGGTCAGCTGTAATAACAGCTTTTCCATTTGCAGGAATAACAACTGTTGAATTGCCTGATGCAGCAGATTTAGAACTGTCATTCGCCTTTAATTCCTGAGTTAATTCAGAAATAAACTGAATCTTTCCAATTGAATCTTCTGCCCTTGTTGAATTAGCAGTAGGTTGTGATTTAAAATAAGAAGAGGCATATTTTTTTAAAGATATTAGTATAATTAAAGCTGCTGCAATGAAAATTACAGTTAAAATAATATACTTTATATTTAAATTCTTTTTTTTGTTTGAAGTTTCATTTTCGCCGGATTGAGGAATAATGAGCTTTTCCTCTTTATAAGTTATTTTAAAATTTTCCTGACTTATTAATTTAGCACCTTCTTCCTCTTCATTAAAATCATCCGAAGGCTTGGGAATTTCATTAAATATTTCAGGAATATTTTGTTTAATTAAATTTTCCTGCGGCTTTTTAAAAGTGTTTTGTGCAACTGTTCTTAATTTTTCCAGTGGTATGCTGCTGTATTTTTTATAAATGCTCAGCAAAAGCTCTTCTTCCCTTCCTTTATATTTTTCTAATAGTTGAGGTACATTGTTAACCTTATCAGGAAACTGTTTAGTGTAGAATTCTTCTAATATTTTTTTGTAGTTTTTATTTGGTGATGCATTTGGTTTTTCTGAAATTTTAATATTATATTTTTCATTGATATTCAATAAAAGTTTTTCTTCCAAACCTTTATATTTATTCAAAAGTCTGGGTATATCAGGAATTTTTTCAGGACAATGTTTAGAATAAAACTCTTCTAAAATTTGCTTATAATCTTTCATAACGCAGGAGTTTAATATATCTAAATGTCATTTAAATCTATTTGATTTGATATACCGCTTCTTTCATTAGCGCCTGGCAGTTCCTCTCTTTTCCTCACAGCAAGAGGAAAAGCAAATTTAGGTAAGAAGTTTATAAATACAGTTACAAGTTTTAAAAAGTAATTGTAAACTTCTTTATAAAGATAAAAAGCTATTAATACAATGAAAGACACGACTACTTCTATAAGTCCCATTTTTAAAAACTCTCCAAAATTACTATAGTCCCCAAAAATTTGACGTGGAATAAAATTTTGAAAGACATTAATTCCTGGAATCATTCCCAAAAGAAATACCGGATAATTATTTAATGGTGCATATACGTATGAGCCAATAATCGAAGCTGTAATTTGCAGTATGCCCGCACAAAGTATAAGTACAAATAATATCTCACCAAGAATAATAATAATTTTTGGAATAGTTTTATTAAATATATAATCAAGAAGCCCTTGGTATGCCTGTATTTTCAATTGCTCGGTACGTTTTTTTATTATGCTGTATAGAGCCCAAGTGGTTAATAAACTAATGGGTAATCCAAAAATCAGCCCTAATATGGAACCGAATATTTTTCCAGAAGTTATACCTTCACGGCTGATTGCCATTTTAATGAATCCTTCATCGCCAAAAATACCAGCAATTGAAAGGTAAAAACCGCCCAGCAAAATTCCTATCGCTCCAAGACTCATAAGAAATGTGATTATGTTTTTAAAAACATTCCCGTCATCTAATTTTCCTATGAAGGGAATAATAATCTTATTGTAACCTTTATCTGCAGGAGAAAATGATAATAGTGGTAAATTTTTTTCCATAATATTTTGTTTAAATTTTCTGCACATTAGGATTTTCGCGATAAGCCCCTAAGTTCAAATATACTGTTTTAGATTGTTTTTTTGCTTAATGCTGAAGCAATGATGATATGGCATCAAAAATATGTAAAGTATAATCAGATCCAGGTAAAAC
>CAISYK010000852.1 GCA_903889605.1 uncultured Bacteroidota bacterium | reverse complement strand
TTTACATAAGTTAATTCAATTACATCTGGAATATTATTGATTGTATATGAATTATTATTACCATGAGCATGAATTAAATAATGAGTTTGAGTTAATTTTTCTAAACATTTAATCTTATCATTATAATTACAATTCCAACCATCATTTATAAGTCAATATTATTTTTTCCTGACTTTTGTAAGTGGTACTAACATGGGTACTTCCTTTTGATAATTGAGGTAGGCCTCTCCAAATTCCAGAACAAGCTTTTTCTCCTCGAGCCTGGTCCCAATAATAATGTAAATGGTCAGTACTGCACTCACAACGATATCCGATGTCTTATGTATCTGACACCATAAATAAACGATCAAGGCCAAATACATAGGATGCCTGATTATTCTCAGCAATCCTCTTCTTTTAATCTCATCCGAAGAGCCGTTTTTCTTTATTCTTCCAAAGTTTAAAATTTGGCGGACTCCAAAAAACGTTAAAGCATCATAGTCAAGGAAAAAAGCCCAAAAAAACATTAATAGAGATCCGGAGGTAAGTACATACCTTAAAATGTCAAGGTTTGGTCCATAGATGATAATTTCCTGATTATCCAGTTGTACCGTATAGTTTATTAACGGAATGAGCAGTAATAATGAAATCAGTATATAAAACAATCTGTAGAAGGCATAATATTTCTTAAGCATTCTATTCATAAATCTGGTGAAACCGATACTGATCAGGTAACTATGGAGTGCACAGTAGGCTGCCCACAAAAATGCAATATAGAGATACTTCATTTAACAATAGTTCGTTCAAAAAGTAGATATATTTAAGCGGCTATAGTGCCGAAATTCAATAGTTCCTTGACATGCTGATGATTTTTGATTGAGTTCGGGTTAATGGCGAACAGGCAGAAAAATCTCGACAATAGTAAAGCGTTATGAAACAACACCTTATATGTTGCCATTGAAAATGAGTTTTCACGTTTGTCCGGATTGCTTAGTTGCAATATCTTGGCAATATTTACCGTTGTCAATGCTGTATTAAAATGAAAATAGAGTTTATTGCCGCTTCTTGCCTGCGAGGTTTCTAGTCCTGCAAACGACTTGGCATCCCTGAATCCAAATTCTATTTGAAACCGGGTGTGATAAATATCAATAACATCCAAAGGAGCTTGCTCGATATCTGTGGAGAATAATAGCCTGTAAATTTCTTTGCCATTTATCTGGAATTGTTCGACAACGAGCAGAATATTTCTGCCAAGAGACTTGGAATATACGATCCCCGCGAATGCTTTTATACTTTGGTTACTTTCAACTTGTTTAAAGTGTTCAGGATTCAGGTTCCTGACATCAATTTTTTCTTCATATTTTTTGGGTCTACCTCTTTTGCCTGTTTTAGGTTTCATTGAAAGATACGATAAGTCTGCGTCATCCCGAAGTTTGCTTACCAGATGAAGAGAGCATCCCCGGATTTGTTCGACAAAGTTTTTTTTGGAGAAATACGCATCTGCAACAACATACCTGGTAATCGATAAGATTTGTTCGATATGTTTCCTTATGGCAGCAGCGTACCAATCCACAAGCGTTAAACCATTATCCTGAAGACAGTTTGTTGGAGGTGTTTGTACTGCTTCGAGATGGAAACTTAATCTGGTGTCTGCATCAATTACAGAAAGCCCAAGGATTTCAATTCCTCTGAGGGCCCTGCCGGCACATCCCGACCAAAAATATCCTATCCCAGGTGTTTGCTTACCTGACTTATGGATGAAGCTTGGGTCGAAGGCAACGGCATTGCGAGCGCCAATCCAAGGCGCAGACAAAGCCTTATTAAAGGAGAAGAAGTCAAACCCAGTCTCGAACTGACGACGGAAGCGTTGTTCGCCAAAAAGGCTGTAACGGCCTAACTGAAGGAAGTTAATCCGTGAAGGTATACTCAGGTATAACATAAATATCTCAATCATAAAATCACATCTGCATTTATTAAGCTTTACTTTGGAAACAACTAAAGCTTCGAGAACAATTTTAGAGTACAAATCATAAATCGCGGGGATGGCCATAATTAAAGTAATTAACTGGTAATTAATACTTTAAAGATACAAATTCCCGCGGTTTTAACCTAATAAATAATGAGTTATTTTACTGTATATCAGATAAATAACTAAGTTTTGAACGAACTATTGTAAAAATATCACTTTAATAAATGAGACAAGCGAAGAAATAATTATCACTGCTGATGAGAAAATGGTTTGCTCAGTAATCCGCAACCTGATTTCGAATGCCATTAAATTTACTCCTCAAGGTGGAAAAGTTGATGTTGAGGCCAAAATAAAAGTTGACTTCGTTGAGGTTTCAGTTTCAGATACGGGTGTGGGAATGAGTAAAGAAACCATAGAAAAACTATTTAAAATTGAAACCAGTTTTACATCCCGTGGCACTGAAAACGAAAAAGGTTCCGGACTGGGCTTGATGCTTTGTAGGGATTTCGTGGAACAACATGGAGGAACAATATGGGCTGAAAGCGAAAAAGGAAAAGGAAGCAAATTTACATTTTCAAT
>CAISYK010000851.1 GCA_903889605.1 uncultured Bacteroidota bacterium | reverse complement strand
TTCATCGCTATTTTTTTTGCTTTTGCTTCATCCTGCAGCAGTTCAATAATACATTGAACATATTGTTCTGGGGTATCGGCAACAAAAATTTGTTCATTAGGTTTTGCTCCAAGTGCATTATTAGCAAGTGAAGACGTAACACAAGGCAGCTGCATTGCCATTGCTTCCAATAATTTATTTTGTAAACCAATACTTATCTGCATCGGTGCGACCAATATTTTAGATTTTGCAAAATTATCACGTATGTCAAACACCCAGCCGCTTATCTCAACCCTTTCCGATTTCAAAGCCAAAACTTTTTTGTTTGGAGAAGCTCCGGAAATCAGCAAACGGACTTTCGGCAGTTTGTTCCATAATAATGGCATTATTTTATTGACCAAATACTCTGCGCTTTCAACATTAGGAGGATAATCCATGTTTCCGCTGAATAATAATTCAAACTCTTTTTCAATTGGAATGGCCATAAAATAATCAGTATCAACGCCGTTAGGGATTACTTTTATCTCCTGCTTCTGCGGATGCGGTATTAAATTTTTGTCCTGATCAGAAATAATTGTTTTGTTATCAAAATATTGAAACACATTGTGCTCATATTTTAATAACCGTTTATGCTCAATTGCCCATAATGGACGCATGTAAAAGGGAGCGGTGGATTTTCTGCGTTCAACTCCTTTGGAAAATACATCCATATAATCCAATGTTTTTGGTATTCCAGTATATGGTTTTGCATATTCTGCTGTACGAATGAGCTGGCAGTATATATGGTTTGGATTGTGTTTTTTTATTAATTCATCAATTTTTTTTTGCGCTTTGTTAAAATAAAAATACCCAACCTGAAAAGGATTTCCATTAAACAATGAACGAATAAGATTAATGAAAATAGTTAATTTAGAAAACTTCATTATTGAAATGGCCACGCAATATTTTTTCAATTCAACAAGAGCATGTTCATCGAGCTTTTCATCATTTAAAGCAAACAAAATAATTTGGTGCTTTTTTGAAAGCTGTTTAATTTGATTGAAAGCACGCAGCTTATCACCCTTGTCGAGGGGATATGGAACGCGGGACAATATTAATAGTATCTTCATTTTTACGGATAACGAATCTTTACGAATTTACTAAACTGGGTTTATAATAATAACCCTATAAAATCAACAAACGCATACCTTACATTGAGGTATCTTATAAGTTATTATTTACAAACTTTTATAAAACTTTATCAATCGTTTACAAATATCAGCATTATTGTACTGTTTTAATGCAAGTATTTTCGCGTTTTTTCCAATTTCATTATAAAATTTTTTATCTGAAATACATTTACTAACAGCTTCTGCAAATTCATCAGCATCATCAGCTTGAATACAGTTTATATTGTTTTCATAATCAATTCCCTCCGCACCTATGCTGGTGGTAACAATAGTTTTGCCAAGAGCCATACCTTCAATAATTTTCACCCGCATACCGCCTCCCGAAAGCAATGGCACAATCATTATACCTTTTGATTGAATGAACTCCCCAGCATTTTCAACTTCTCCATTTATAATTACATTGGGCATTTTTAATTGCTTCAATTCAGCACTCATATTACGGCCCGCCAAATAAAATTTTAAATCAGGGTGTTTTAAGTGAAGTTTACCCCATACATTATTCAAAAACCAGTTAACCCCTTCAATATTTGGCTGCCAGTCCATTGCTCCAATATGGAATATTGATGGAAATTCTTCATTATTTGAATTGTTTTCAAAACTTTTTTTTAAATCAATTCCAAAAGGAAAGGTTTCAATTGCTTTAACAAAACCTGCATCTTTATAATGCTTTTCGTCTTTTTTTGTTATGGATGCCACTGCATCAAATGTATGTAAAGCACTAATTTCATAATGCTTTAAACGCTTTGTAAGTAAATTTAAATACGCTCTCTTTATTGGATTTTTTGCCAGCAATGCTGCCCGCTCCCATATTTCGTATTCTATATTATGCGCCCTTAAAACTATTTTAGCTCTGGAATATTTACGAATTATATCAACATACATACTTACATATAAACCTTCTAATTGTACAATATCAAATCTTTCTGATTTTAAAATAGCGACCAATTTATTTTCAAAAACCTTAGAATAAAATCGTTCAATATTATATGATCTATTAGTAAATAAATTTAAGAATGCATCAGCTATTTTTATTTCCGTATCAATAAAAACGGCTTCTATATTTGTTTTGCTGCGGTAATCAGGAGGTAATTTTTGAATATCTATAAAATGTTTCAGGGTATTTACCGACAGCACTTTTACTATGTGCCCTTCATCAGTTAGACCTTGAGTAAGATTATTCATTGCAATACAGCCGCCATCTTTAGGCGGAAAGGGTACTTTATTACAGATCTGTAAAATGTTCATTAAAATACCGATTGCTTATTGATTTTCTTTTTTCCGGGTAAAAAAGTTTTTTATGGGTTCAATATATGCAGAGGCATCAAACAAGCTGCTGTCGGAAGTAGCTTTGATTGTGAGAAAAACACCTATCGGAAATAAAATAGCAGTCGCTAACCACATACCTTGATAAACAGGTATTTCACCTTCTTTTGCAAGTTTTTCGCCTGTTATTGAAAGAATATGGAAGATAATAAAGAAAACAACTGAAATTACTACCGGCATTCCTAAACCGCCTTTACGGATAATGGCTCCAAGCGGTGCTCCTATAAAAAACAATACCATGCAGGCAATAGAAAGTGTGAATTTACGATGCCATTCTACCAGACATCTCAATTTGGAATTATCATCTGATTCCATCTCATATATTATCGACTCTGAATATGCTTTAGCACTGCGGGCAATATTAGTGGCATTTTCAATAATACCTAATTGCCTTGATTTTATAAGCTTTGAAAAAGAATTAGTGTCGGAAATGCTTGATTTTGTTGAATCCAAGGAGGCCAGTAAGGCATTGGATTTTGCATAATAACTTTGTTTAAGCTGTTTAGTAAAGTCAACCTTACGTTTTTCAATTTTTAATTCAAATGAATCAACAGCCACCCTTAATTGAGATATGTTAAGCATTTGAAAATTATTTTTAAATAGGTCTTCATTGGTACGCGACATTTTAAATTCGGACAAATCGAAATGGATGATGCGTTCTTCAAATTTATCTCGTACTAAAGGCCGTGTTTCAATATCTTTAGGATTGTCTGCCACTTCTTTGTAGCTGACGCCATCCTTTAAAGTGAGTATTAAAAACATTTTGTCAGGAGTTTCTTCCATTTTACCGCTTTTTGCAGCTAATACAATATTGTTTCCCTGCATAGCCCTATGGTCATATATCAAAATTTCTCTAAGAGTTTTACCATCCTTATCTTTTTTGCCAACGCGGATACTAAAGCCGTCCAGGTTATTATTAAATATCCCTTCTTTAAATAACAACGCGGGTTTAGATTGCCGTACATCATATAATAATGAACCTGCTTTTAAATTAGTAAAAGGCAGAATGTTATTGGAAAAATAAAAAGCACAAAGTGAAATAATGATAGTAGTAAAAATAAGGGGAGTCATTATTTTTTGCAGTGATAATCCTGCGCTTTTCATTGCTGTAAGTTCAAAATGCTCACCCAGATTGCCAAATGTCATTAAGGAGGAAAGAAGTATGGCAAGCGGTAATGCCATTGGAACTGTAGTAAGAGAAAAGTAAAAAAACAATTCCGATAAAATTTTAAAACTTAATCCTTTACCTACAAAGTCATCAATATATTTAAAGATGAACATCATAAAAAAAACGAACATTGCAATGAAAAATGTCATCACAAAGGGCCCTACGTATGATTTTAAAATAAATTTATGCAGTGTTTTCATAAGATCACAAATATAACAATAATATATAACCCTCTAAACCTTCCAAAAACATCATTTTTAATCTAATTGAGATATTCAGCTGAAAGTTAATGGAATATGATTCTAAGCAAATTTGAGCGAAGACAGGCTTATGAAAATTTTTCCTTTGCAAAAAAAAGATAATGAAATTGCTGAAAGAATTAGGAAAAACATCTTTAAATTTGGCTTCAAACCAGAATATTTTGGATTTGCTCATGCTTCATTCTTTAAAACATAAAAAATGTTTGGCTAAGCGTAAAAAAATATAACAACAAAATTTAATCCGCGGGAAAAACCAAAAATCAATAATATAGATATGTATGGAAATAAAACTT
>CAISYK010000850.1 GCA_903889605.1 uncultured Bacteroidota bacterium | reverse complement strand
CTTACATAATTCACAACTTCCATTTTTTGCTTCGCGAAAAATGAAACGAAATAGGGGTGAGGAACCTAGCAAAAACGCACACTGCAGCCCGAAAGCCGCGGTGTGCGTTCTGATAATATCTGAAATCATAAAAAAGCGGTTTTCTTTATTATTTCATCAAAAGGGTAGCTTATATTTTATAAGAAAGTAAACTCATATTTGCCGATGATGCCAACTGAGGAATTACCAATCATGATAATCCTGTTGCTGATGTTGCCCATGGCAGATGCAAGTGTAGTGATTTCTTCCCCCGGATGCACCGTCAACACCAATTCGGGTACAGGCGAAAATTTGGTTTGCACTATATAGAAATACAAATCGCAATTGCCTTTGTTCAAGATTTTTACTTTGCTAGTTGCCTTAAACGTGAAACGACGCAAAAACTTGGTACGTTCGGGTTTGATGGCACCCATGAAGAAATCTTGCGCCTTGCGTTGAATTTCTTCGAGAAAGAAATAAGGTGTCAAAGAATCAGGATTGGCGCAATATTCTTGAATAAATTTACCCAAATTACCAAACTGCGCATTGCACATAGCCACGCGTGCGGATTCTACATTGGTACTTTTAGTTTTTGTACTACTTTTACTACCTTGTTGTTTGTCATAGATATCTTTTATAATGGCATAAAAATCATCTATATCCGCTTTGATGTCGGCTAGGGCAGCATCGCTGCCAATGGCAGTGCTGAGGGTTTTGATGGCTGTGATACGCGGCAATTGTTTTCCACTTTGAAAATCAACACGATGATTGGGTAACAATGCTGTATATTCAGGTGTGCCATCGAGATATACATTTTGAATACCGATATCCCATTCTTTGATTTTGGTTTTTCTAAGTTCAGCGAGTTTTTCTTTCAGGCTCGTCGTTTTGCCTTCTTTTGCACCCTGTTGAGCTTCCCAAGCGGTGTAAGCTGCCGCAAATGCGTTATGAATCGGCAGATAATAATTGTAGAGTGCCAATATAAATGCAATCGTAATATTGGCTTGCAGCGCATTCAAATGAAAACTTGAAATTAGCAATGCTTTGCGATAATTTGCTTTTGTTGATGTGGTTATTGGATTTACCACATACGTCCATTTCTTTTCCATGTTATTTTTGTTTTTTTAGATTAATAAATAAATTTGTTGAAATAAAGAGCAAAGATACATGATATTTATCAAAAAACAGAAACATTAACTAAACATTAATAGTGAACAAAATAGACATAAATAATAAGCATTTATATTATATTATAAAACATATAGTTACGCATATTGTCATTTAGCATATTTACGAAACCATATAGTTTTATATTAATGCAACACGCATGTCTATGAAACCATATAGTTTTATGTTAATGCAACACGCATGTTGAAGTAACTATATAGTTTTATGTTAATGCAACACGCAAGTCGAAGTAACTATATAGTTTTATGTTAATGCAACACGCATGTCGAAGTAACTATATAGTTATATGGAAACGCAACACGCATTTGCATGTAACTATATAGTTTCATAGAGTTGCAAATTACAACTCTATGAAACCAAATAATGTTAAAGGGATTGCATACACCAAGCGAACTTTTTATAACCCGAATGGTGAATGAACATAAACTATAATTTGCAAGAGCTTGTTGTATAGAAATAACAGGAAAATCTTCCTAAGAAATAGCACAGGTGTGCCTGTTGTTACAATAATTTCTATGTAATAAGCTCCTATTCTAGTGATAATATAACACTAGATGAAACTATTACTTTTGATTCATGTGAAATTCTTTTTTGTCAGTACCATCCATATAATAAAACCAAAAAGATTTTTCTTCGAGTTTTAAGATGAATAAGGTATGAGAATCTTGATTGGTGATTCCTACAAGATTTATTTCTTCGTCGTTGTTCTGAAATGACCATGTGCCGGTTCCGGAAACAATGCCCATACTATAAGAATAGGTACCCTCTTTGGTATAGGTTTCGTTATAATCTGATACAAGTGACGTGTAATCCACGCCATTCACTTTATAATTGTCCACCTTCCAAGTGTTGGCAACACGTTCTGTACGCGAAACCAAACTAATGAATGGTCCATCTGTATATTTTTGGCAACTTGGTAGTGTCAACATTATGGCTATTGCTACTATAAAAAGTAGTCTGAAAGTAGTTTTGTTTTTCATTTTGTGTAGTTTTTATTGTTTGATTTTTTACGAATTGTTTTTTTCAGAATCAATTCCTCCGCCGTAAGCGGCGGAGAATTTGACCCCCTTTGAGATTAAATAGACGAAATAATCTTGTGTATTTCTTCCTTTGTTTTTCCAAGTTTAATTTGAAGTTTTCCAATCATCTCATCATGTTTCCCTTCTTCAAACATCAAATCATTGTCAGTTAATACGGCATATGCTTTTTTGAGCCTGCCTTTTTGCTCATTCCAATTTCCTTTTACTTCTTGAGTGTTCATTTTTTTACTTTTTAAGTTTTTAATAATTTACAATGCAAAATTACGCTGATGGCTTCAACCGAGTGTTATATAATTATGGATAATACTTACACCATTCACACATTGAATTCGGAGCGTAATTTGCGGCAGCGAAATCACCACCAATTCCTACGAGTGTTGAGCAAATCGAAGATGATAAGAATAATGCCAATAACGATAAGCGCATGAATGACCGGTGTGGTTAAATGAAAGGCAAAAAATCCGAGTAACCACAAAACAACAAGGATTAAGCCGATGATTAATAATAAACGTCCCATAAATTTTAATTTTAATGTGAATAAATAATACGATTTTATAAAGGACAAAATTACTGCGAATCGCCCGCCTAGATATTACATAATTTTGAATAAAACTTACATGATTCACACTTCAGACATAAGTCATCAGCAAATAAGGGTGGGATATGGACTATGGAAGGAGCATTTTTATTTAGTTACGGTAGCAATGCGTTGGTTCAACAGAATGTTTTTCGAGTTGAGCCCGGGTTTTTGTCCGTGCATATCGAAATCAAGTGTAACCTGAGGTCCG
>CAISYK010000849.1 GCA_903889605.1 uncultured Bacteroidota bacterium | reverse complement strand
TAGTTAATAACTGCAATTATTGAAATAATATAGTTTCCTTAAATTGTATGTTCTTTTCTGAATAAAAAGGGATAAACGGCAAAATGAAAATTCACTTTTGAATTGAAAGATAAATGTAAAAAAAAATATCAAACAATCGTCCGTTAGTTCACCATAGTAAATACAGGGGAGGATAGAGCGGAAAACAAACGATTTGTTTGTCCTAAATTTTACGAAACATTGTTTGGGGGAGGATTATTTAAATAGTAAGAGATTTCCTTGAAAACGCCGCCAGTTTCATCTACCTTCTTTCTTTTACTTGCTTCTTTTAGAATATAACCACTTATAGACCGCTTCTTTTTATCTTTTGAACCGATACGCCTACCAAGGATAGTTCCTTGCTGTTTAGTACGGTGTAGTCCCTCAATGGTACGCTCCCTAATTAACTCGCGCTCAAATTCAGCGAATGCACTCAATATTTGAAAATGGAGCTTGCCTACCGCAGTAGTAAAATCAATGTTATCAGATATGGATATGAAACCGATGCCTCTATTAAGAAGTTCTGATGTATCCAGTATCAATTCTCTTGATGACCTTGCCCATCTGTCAAGTTTATATATTATTACTGATTTATATTCTCCATTCCTCAGTTTTTGCATTAAATCCTGCTTTACAGGTCTTGTTTTTCGGGTAGATTCAGTTTCTTCAAATAAATCAAACTTCAAGGAATTGACTGCTACGTATTGCAACAAGCGAATTTTCTGATTCTCCACAGTTTGTGTCAAACTACTGACACGAACGTACAATGCTACTTTAGCGGAGTTAATAGTTGCTTTTTCGATTTCCATATTTTTATTTTTTTGATAATAAACAAGAATGTTTTTTTGTTTTTCAAATTTGATTCAGTGTATTTATACAGCCATAAAATAATAAGTAGTATGAGGTTGCCGTGCTATCTTTTTAAGCTATAGGTAAATTTAATAAGGGAAGGCAAAACCGAAGTTATACCTTCCCCACCCCTGTGTTAGGAGGCTAGCTAAAAAAGTTGTTTTATGACTTAACAACATGAAAAGATGCTGGTGATTTTCATCATAAACCTCTTAAAGCTTGGTTAAATTCCCTGAACTCATAAACGGTTGAAGTAAATGCTTTTGAGACCTTACCTAAAATGAATAACAACAACAGACCTGCTATTATATAGATTGCAATTTGAAAATAATCATTATTTTTTATGTATGTTTTTGCTTCCTCAAAATATGATTTAGCGCTATTGTTTTCGTATGCCATATTATAATTCCGCATTTCTTTTAGCCCTTTTTGGAGAGGAGTTTCACCATTGATATAATTCCAAATATTATTTTCAAATAATTTCATTTTATTCCTCCTCTCTTTTTTTGTTTATATAGTAAATTCCAGCAATTATGGCAACGATTCCAACAGAACATAAAATAGTATTTAATACTAAATTGCTTTTTTTTAGAGCAATGTTCTCCCCGTTTAGAGCTGATAGCTCTGGTAACACCTCAAATGTTTGTATAGTTGTAAAATCAATCATTGTCGGTAATTTTTATTATGCGAATTTTGTCATCTGCGATTGGTATCATCACGAAATTGTATAGCGCAGTTCTTGCTATGCCTTCAAAGTGAAAGTAGTGAGAATGAACTGAAAAGTCAAGACCTTTACCTTTAAGGTATTCTTTGTGAAACTGAGTGTCGGTTTGATTTAGCATAATTTCCGTAAGAATCCTAAAATTTGAAAACATTGGCTTATTAACATAGAACAAAGAGTGCCTAATTGTCTGTACCGATCCATATTGAACCACCCCTACCGATTTAAACTGAACCACCCTACCGAAGGATATTGAACCACTCGTACCGAACGATACTGAACCACTTTTTCTAAAATTTTATTGCTGGAAATTTTTTCTTTTAGTT
>CAISYK010000848.1 GCA_903889605.1 uncultured Bacteroidota bacterium | reverse complement strand
TATTAACCTGAGTTCGATTGTTAATTTAGGCTAAAGCCCAATAATAACAAGGTTTATCAAACCCACGCCTTAAAAGGCGTGGCAATTATTTCAAACAATTTAATAATTTTGCATGGATTGTTGCCACGGTATTCAGACCGTGGTAGTAAATCAATCAAATTTATTGGGCTTCAGCCAAAACAGGTTCGTATTATTAATCGAACTCAGGTTATTAGTAAATTTTAAATGATTCATTAGTATCAGCCCGCAGATTCGTAAATTCGCAGAAATAAATTATCGGTAATCTCTACTAAAAGTAATATGTATAAAAAGTTATTTAATATTATGGTATTAATGATCAGCGTATTGATTATTAATCTGCTGACAGGACGAATAACAGATTATATAATCCATTATAAAATAGATTTAAATCCATTTAAGTTTACCGCCATCGCTATGTTTGCTTTGGTATTTATTTTGGTTCCGGCATATAGGTATATGGGCAGCCGGATAGAAGTATTGGTGGCCAAGGTACTGGTTAAAGGCAGCAATTCATTCGGCAAAATATTAGGCCTTTTTATTTCATTCGCAGTAATTTTCAGTATTCTATTTGCAATCTATCTGCATCAATGGTTTCATATTAATTTGCTGACAGAAATTAAAAACAAACTTTTTTGAATTATTTTTTTACTATTATTTTAAAAAAAATATCGTGAATTGGTAAAAGGATACCAAGCCCTCTTCCCGATATATTTTCTATTATCAGCGAATTAAATTAACATGCCCATATACAGTTTTGCTTTCTTCTTTTTCGGGTTGATATTTTAACACATAAACATAAACTCCTATTTCCGATAACATCCCTTTATACATTCCATCCCATGATTCCGAAGGATTGTTGGTTTCAAAAATTTTTTCTCCCCAGCGATTAAAAATCATAAAATGATATTCAGTAAAAACACAATCAAAAACTGGGGAAAATTTATCGTTCAAATCATTTTTGTTTGGGGTAAATGTGTTGGGAATAAATAAAGTACAATTACAATTTTCATACTCAACAATTATTGTATCAGAACTGGATCCGCATAAATTAGTAACCCTTACCCAATAAGTTCCTGATTGTGAAGCGGTGAAAACGGCGTTTGTATAATTATCCTGCCATAAATACTGTGCATCGGGAAATGAAGCATCTATAAGAATTGTTTCTCCC
Source organism: uncultured Bacteroidota bacterium (assembly GCA_903889605.1). Taxonomy (GTDB): domain Bacteria; phylum Bacteroidota; class Bacteroidia; order 2-12-FULL-35-15; family 2-12-FULL-35-15; genus 2-12-FULL-35-15. The sequence goes on along the minus strand of CAISYK010000848.1, from coordinate 4,600 downwards.
AAACAAAGTACTGTATCATCCCCCAAGTGTATTGGTGATATAGGATTATAACTTACCTTAATAGTATCTGAAATAATTCCGCAGATATTAGTAACTTTTACCCAATAAATGCCTTGTTGTGTAACCGTGAAAGTTGGAACTGTTGAATTGTCCTGCCAAAGATATACTCCGGCTGAAGCGGATGAGTTAAGTATCAAACTTGCACCCTGGCATAAAGTTGTGTCATTCCCTAATTTAATGGCTGATGTTGGTCCGTATGTTACAGAAATTGTATCGCTGTTAATACAAGAGTTTTTTGAAACTTTAACCCAAAATGTTCCAGCCTGGGTAACTGTGAATGAAGAGTTTGTTGAATTATCCTGCCATAGATATGATGCACCTTGGGATAAGGCACTTAAATAAAGCGTTTGCAGCACACACAAACTTGTATCATTTCCCAGATTTACTGACGGAATTGGGTTATAGCTTATGACAATAGTGTCTGAAATTGTTCCGCAATTATTAGTGACATTTACCCAATAAGTTCCAGCAACCGTGACAGTAAGAGCTGAATCAGTTGAATTATCCTGCCAAAGGTATGTTGTATTTATTGTCGAGGCATTCAGCGGCAAGGTAGATCCCTGACATAATGATGTATCATTTCCCAATCCAAAACTTGACAGCGGATCATAAATAATATGAATCGTATCGGATTTGCTGCAGGAGTTTACTGTAACTTTTACCCAATAAGTTCCCGATTGTATAACGGTAAATGTTGAATTTGTAGAATTATCCTGCCATAAATAAGTCGCTCCGGGAAATACAGCATTTAAATTCAATGTTTCTCCTGGACAAAGACTGGTATCATTGCCCAAATTAACAGCAGCAGTTGAATTATAACTCACAATAATAGTGTCTGATGCTGTTCCGCAATTATTAGTAACTTTTACCCAATATGTTCCCTGCTGGGTAACTGTGAAAGTTGGATTAGTTGAATTGTCCTGCCAGAGATAAACACCGACGGCGCCAGCATTCAGTGTTAAAGTTCCCTGGCATAATAATGAAGTATCATTTCCAAAGTCTATTGATAATGGCTGATTATTGAAATTTAGTAAACATCCCTGCGGAACGAAAAAACAGCTGCTGGCATTGCCGGGAAAAAAATAATCAATCAATGCAGGATTAATTGGATTAGGGCCTCCAGATGAAAGAGGTTCACCGGAATCATACCAGGCATTAATATCTCCAAGCCCTATTACTGCACCTTTATTGGCTGTTCCAACAAAATCAGTGGTAGTAAATTTAAAACCAAAATTCGAACATGTTGACACAAGAGGTGAAGCTCCATTTAGTGTTGCAGTAGCCTGCAGCTGGTTAATAGCAGGAATTCCATCCAATCCCTTATAAGCATTTCCCTTAAAAGTGGCGCAGCAACTGATATTAGTCGCCTCCCATCCAGGAGTATTAGCACCAGCAAGGGCAATATATGCATTTGAATTAGTAGTGACGGCTAAACCAGTAAGTCCGCTTATTACAGCTGCAGCTGAAGTTGCAGACGTTGTGCAGCAACTGACTTCATATTGATAAAAAACTTTTCCGCCTGAATCAATAAAAGCTTGTATTTGAGGAAGCAGAGGCGAAAAATCATAATCACCAAAAAAACATAACCAATCATACCCATTTATAGGGTCAATACATGCTGTAGTAAAACCAGCCGGCAAACTGCTGAATGCACTGCTTTCTACTGTAATAAAATGTCCGTTGCTGGTTATAGCGGCTATTAATTGCGGCTCTGCGGTGTTATAACCAGAAGCATTCATAATAAAAATCCGGTCGGCAAAGCAGCTGATTAAAGTAAAACAATTCAAAATTAATATTAAAAAACATTTTTGCATCAGTAAATGTTTCAGTTAATAATTTTTTAAAAATTCAAATTGTAATTCAATGATGTAAATTCCAACAGTATAATCAATATTGGAAAAAACGCTTTAATATTTTTATGAAAGAATAAAGAGCGTTTCTGCGGTATTAAAAAATTTAATAATTTTGAAGCTGATATTCCGTTACTAAGATAATTAAATTTATTGTATTTCAAATTTTTCAATTAATTTACTGAAACCAGAAAATTAACAGCACACCATTCGTTTTTTCAATTTAATCTACCAGGTGCATTTCAACTTGCTGTTCAACTTTTTCAATATTTTTGCCCTTCAAACGAAAAAGCAACAGCAGAGGAATGCAAAAAGCAAAAAATACTCCTACAATCAGGAATACATCATTATATGTAAGTATCATTGCCTGTTTATACATACTGCCTTTTAGAGCAGTAAGAGCTGATAACTGCGAAGATGCCAGATCATAACCTTTCGACATAAATAATCGCGTATAAGAATTAAAACGGTCAAAAGAGCTTTGATCGTACATAGAAACGTGTTCACTCAGACGATCATAATGAAGAACCGCGCGGACACTTATATAGGTAGTAGCCACGGCTATACCAAAGGAACCTCCTAATTGCCTTACCATGTTAGATAATGCAGTTGCCTGAGGAATATCTCTATTATGAAGCGGATAAATTGTTATGGTAAGCAGGGGCATAAAAAGTAAGCCAAGACCTATCCCACGGAGAATAAGCGGCCAAAAGAATGCTTCTGCATTTGTATTCATATTCATTCCTGAAAGCATCCACACAAACAAAATAAAAAGTGAAAATCCAATTCCGGCAAGCACAACAGGAGATATTTTTGTTTTTTTCATAATAACAGCTACCACCGGCATCATCAAACCTGCGGCTAAACTTCCAGGGAGCATCAGCCAGCCGGTTTGCTGTGCAGTATAGCCAAGCATGCTCTGGCAGAAAACGGGTATAATAAAAACAGAAGCATATAATCCGATCCCCTGAATGAATCCAAAAAAAGTTCCAATAGAAAATTGATTGTTTTTCAAAAGTCGAATATTAAGAATCGGGTGTTCAACGGTGAGCTGTCTTCTAATAAAAAATATTCCGGCTAAAATAGAAGATATTGTCAGTATAGTTATATAAGGTGTTTCAAACCAGTCTTCGCTTTCTCCTTTTTCTAAAATTATCTGTAACGCTCCGATAAAAATAATAAGCAATGCCAGGGCAAGCCAGTCCATCTTACCTGTTTTCATCATGTGTTTGGACTCCTTGATGTAAAGTGAGGAAAGGATGGCCGCTATAATCCCAATAGGAATATTTATGAAAAATACCCAGTGCCACGAAAGATGATCGGTTATGTAGCCGCCAAGAGTGGGGCCGATCGAAGGACCAATAATCATACCCATTCCGAAAATTGCGTTAGCCTTACCCATTTCTTCACGCGGAAATGTATCTATTAAAATAGCCTGGGCAGTTGAAAGCAAGCCTCCTCCGCCAAGTCCCTGAATAATGCGGAAAATAATCAGTTGTGAAATGGATGTAGAAGTTCCGCAGAAAATAGATGCAACGGTAAATAAAATAATAGAAGCAGTGAAATAATTCTTGCGCCCCATTTTTGCGCTCATCCATCCCGATAAGGTTATCATAACCACATTTGCGGCAGTATACCCTGTAACCACCCAGCTGATGTCGCCAAGCGATGCGCCCAGATTGCCCATCATCTGTGTAAGAGTAACATTTACAATGGATGTATCTATCAGCTGCATCATTGAAGCTGTAATAACTGTGATAACCACTATCCATTTGTCAAGCGTTATTTTTGCCATACTATTACTCTTCGAGAATTACTTTTATATATACACTCATTCCCGGTTTCAACTCTTTGAGGCCATCGCTGTCTTTATCCAATTCAATCTTCACGGGTATACGCTGTACAACTTTTACATAATTTCCGGTAGCATTGTCCGGCGGGAGAAGCGAAAACATTGAACCTGTGGCTGAAACAAAAGAAGCTACCTTACCAGTAATTTTTTTATCTGGAAAAGCATCAACATCTACTTCAACTTTCATTCCTGTTTTCATTTTAGTTATCTGAGTTTCTTTGAAGTTAGCCATCACCCAGATATTTTGTTCTGCCACAATGGAACAAAGGGGCTGCCCTGCTTGAATCAACTGCCCTGCTACCGCATTTTTTTTGGAAACAATTCCATCAAATGGCGCTGTAACAATTGAATATGAAAGCTGCAGCTTGGCATAGTCAAGATCGCTTTGGCGCTGTTTTATTACGCTCTCAGCAACTTTCACCTGTTCATTTGCAGTGCCTGTTTTTGAATTTGATTCTTTCTGCTGTTGCAGTGCAGCATCGATTTGCTTTTCCATTGCTTCTTTATCCGTTTGTATTTTTTCAAATTGCTGTTGTGTTACAGAACCTTGTGCAATCATTTTTTTATACCGGTCAAATTCTTTTTGGGCATTTGCAAGCCGAATGTTAAGTTCATCTATTTTAAAAACACTGGTACCGCCGCCTTCAAGTACAGATACTGCGCTTGCTTTGGCAGTTTCAAACGAAGCTTTTGCGTTTTCTAATGCGGCTTCCGCTTGTTCCTCTTTTATTTTCAAATCGCGGTTGTCCAGCACAACAATTGTATCTCCTTTTTTTACTGATTGATTATCTGTAATATAAACTTTTGCAATGTAACCTGATACCCTTGCCGATAAAGG
>CAISYK010000847.1 GCA_903889605.1 uncultured Bacteroidota bacterium | reverse complement strand
GTACTGTCGGCATCACCGCTTATCAATGTTACAACAGGAATAGGAATTAATGCCGGGAATAAAACTGCACTTGGATTAGTAAAACATGTCCCTGCAAGTGCTACAACAACCACACTATCACCGGCATTTATTGCAGATGAAGTATATGTATTGTTTGGTCCGCTTTGAACAGAAATATTATTTACCAAAAAAATATAACCCAAATATGCAGATGGGCTTGCTGTGAAAGTGATAGGAGTTCCTTCACAGCTTGCAGAAGGGGTAGAAGTTAAAGAAACATTAAAAGTACTTGGATTCACAGTAACTATAGTTGAGTCACGAACTATACCGCAGCATGCTGTCGTTATAAATACATAAATTGTATATGTTCCCGGGGCACCAAAGTAAATATTAGCGGCTGTTTGCATAGCTGCTCCTTCCAATGTATCAGGGTTTGCAGTATTTCCAAAGATCCATTGATAATATGTACCTGTTATTGATGTATTGAATGTGTTTGGGCAGCCTAATGTTACACTTCCGTTATTTGGACTAATGCTTGGGGTTGTCGGGCCTGCTTGAAAAATAGTAATATAATCAGTAAAAGTTGTCCCATTGAAAACAACACTTTTTCTTCCGATTGATGAATAATAAACAGAAAAAGGTCCTGAGCCGATAGCTGTTGAAGGAGAAGCTCCTGCTCCAAAATTCCATGTTCCGCTGGTTGGAGAATCAAATATAACTGCCGAATTTTTACAACCTTTATTTTTAACATTAATATTGGGCGGGTTGCCTGGAACAGCTGTAATTCCTAAATTTGATATAATGGTTCCACCGTTTTCACTTAGGGCCGCACTGAAGCCGGCTTCACCGTTTCCTCCATTTCCGCCTGCACCTCCATCACCGCCTTTTCCTCCATTTCCACCAATATTAGTGGAACATTCAAATGCAGCTCCGCCATTTCCGCCGTTTCCGCCAATGCCGCCGTTTCCGCCAGCACCTCCATTGCCTCCAGCACCTCCAAGACCTGGAGTAAGAATACAATCTTCGATTACTCCGTTTACTCCATTATTGTACAAAAAAACAGCAAAAGAACCGCCTCCGCCGTTTCCGCCATTACCGCCGGATCCAGGGAAACCTCCACCGCCTCCGCCTCCGCCTCCGCCACCGAAAGAATTGGGTCCGCTAATTTCATTTTCACCGCCGCTGCCGCCACCACCGCCTCCACAGCTATTCGTTCCGTTTCCTCCAATTCCGCCCCATCCACCAGATATAAAAGTGCCGACTGAAATAGTTCCAGAAGGCCCAATATTTCCATTTGTCCCTGTAGTTCCGTTTCCGCCAATTTGTCCAGGACTTCCTCCCGTTGTACTGCTGCAATCGCCATTTCCGCCATACCAGTTAAGTGTTGTACTAGAGCCTCCTGCACCTCCGGCTCCGCCGCATGTTCCTGCACCTGCAGCACCTATGCCGCCGCCGCTGTTGGAACAGTTTCCTCCATTCCCTCCATTGTTTGCACCGCTTCCGCCCGAACCTCCAATGAGAATATTGCTGCTTAGTGCTCCATCTGCACCTGCATTTCCTATGCCACCAGAAAGTCCATCACTTCCGATTGTTCCGTCTATCCCAGCTGAACCGTTGCCGCTAGTTACTTTGCAGCGGGTGATGTTATAATTTGAGCATCCAGATAAATATATTCCATAAACAGAAATTTGGTTTCCAGTAGCATTTGCCACATTAATAGTAAGATCCTGCAATCTGAAATTAGAAACGGCACTTCCTGTCAAACCAATTATTGCATTAAATGGAGTACCTAAAATATTGGAATCATCTCTATCAATGATGCTTTGTGAAACATTGCTTTTTACCCATCCTGCTGAATTAAAACCTCCTTCAATAGTTACATTTGATGGTATATTAAAGCTGCTTGAAATAGGATAGGTGCCAGCAGCAAGCCAAATTAGATTATTTGATGTTGTAACCAGGCTTAATCCATAAGTTAAATCAGCAGGATTAGCAATTGTTCCGGCAGTGCCGCTAGAAGCTCCTGTAGGTGTTACGTAAATAATGCTGCACTCCTGTCCAAAACAAAAAGCACCGGTGCAATCTCCCAAAAAAGTTATAGAGTGTATTGCGATGAGCACTAATGTTCGAGCTGCAGTTTTTATTTTCATCGTGATAAAAGAAGTTCGTTTTCTCAGCCTCATCCAATCTGAAGGAGGAACTACTCCCCATTAAGCTGAATGCTTGACTTGTGTTCCGGCTGCTCCTCATTAAGGGAAGTGTTAGGCTGGTTTGAAAGGGTTAAATCATGAATCAGGTTTACGACATATTCGAGCTGCTGCTCACGTGTAAGGTCTGAATTATCAAGGATTATGGCATCCTTTGCCTGAACTAAAGGATCTTCTTTACGGTGAGTATCTACATAATCACGGTTCAACAAATTTACTTTTACATCATTAAACGAAACGTGCTGACCTTTTGAAGTAAACTCATCAAATCTGCGCTGAGTGCGTATTTCAGTGTCAGATGTCATAAATATTTTTAGTTCTGCATCAGGAAATACATTTGATCCAATATCTCGTCCATCCATCACTATACCCCTGTTTTTGCCTAATTCACGCTGTATCGCTATCAGCTTTACCCGGACTTCATGGATTGCACTAACTTTGCTTACATTTTCGGAAACAATCATTTGACGGATTTCTTTCTCAACATTTTCGCTGTTCAAAAAGGTATCAGATGCTTTGGTTTGAGGGTTAAATTCGAATGAAAGATTAATTTCGGGTAATAATTTCACAATTTCTTCAGGCATGAAACTACCGTCTTTAATCACCCCTTTTCTCAAAGCATAAAGTGTAATACAGCGATACATTGCACCGGAATCAACATAGGCGTAATGTAAATGGGAAGCTAAAGCTTTTGCTAAAGTGCTTTTCCCGCAGGATGAATATCCATCAATGGCAATAGTAATTTTAGACATTTTAATAGATACAATTTAACAATTTAACAATTGGCAATTAAAAGGGTTCAATTTTAAAGAATAAAATTAAGTTCTATCTGCATATTACTCATTGAATATTTTGAAAATTCATAAAGAGATGCAAACTGCAAAATTGTTTACTTATTCTTAACCCAATATTACTATTATTTTTTTGAATAAAAACTGTTAATGTCAAAAGTTATTGAAAAATTATTTGAAGCTCCGG
>CAISYK010000846.1 GCA_903889605.1 uncultured Bacteroidota bacterium | reverse complement strand
GTTTTGTTTTTGTATACAATATTCTTTTAATTGTTCAGCAATTTCTTTTTGATCGTGCATAGCATACGAACAAAATTTTAATTCAAAATTAATTTTGTTTCCTAAAGTTTCTAGTACTGGTAAAATCCCTTTTTCCATTTGTATACCGTAAGGACAGTAACTCATAACAAAAAGTTCAACAGTTGGAATATCTGATTTTATTACTGTGCGGTCTTCAGTAAATTTTTTCATTTCAGAGTCAATATCACTCCCAATTTGGAAAAATTTTTTTCCGTCTTTCGACATGTAAGAAATATATTCTTTCCCGTTTTTTTCAACAATAATTTTAAACAGCTCACTTTCTTCAGAAACGCCTGTGACTTTTATTTTTTCATTCCCTCCCATTAAAATTTTATTTATATACTCTTCTGCTCTTTCTTTAACCTCAGAATAACTAAGTATATTTATATCCTTTTGGGCAAGAGTAGTTAATGTATTCGTTACAAAAAGAAATAGAATGATTAATTGTATTATCGTATGTTTTTTCATTGGATTTAAATATTTATTTTCAATGATAATCTTTTCTACTTAAATATAGAATTAGAAAACACAAAAATATGAATTAGTTTTTCTATTTTTACGGTTAATCTTCAATGATTTAACATTAGAAGCTTTATCACAATGGATAAGACTGCAATTCCCCAAAATATTCTGTTGAAATCATTTGCGGTTCTGGTTTTGGCTTTGTGTTCGACAATTGCAGTTTTTGCTCAGAGTACAATATTATTTAACAACGGTGCCCAGGTTTATACCGCCCCATCTGCCATTATTCAATTAAACGGGGGCTTTCAGAATGATAACGCAGCTGCAACTACTAACGTTTTTGAGAATAATGGGACAATGACTATAGCAACAATAAGCGGAAATCCAGGAAGTATTTTTTTAACAAATAACTCCACCTTACAAGGCAATGGAATTTATATAGTGCAGCAGGACTGGACAAATGATGCTGCTTTTATTGCTGGAAATAGTACGGTTAATTTTAATGGAACCCTTCAGGAGTTTATTACCAGTACTAATTCTACAGCTACGACATTTAATAATTTAGTACTTACCGGGGGAGGATCTGGTAATAATGCTAAAAAAACATTACAGCTTGTTGATGCATACATTAGCCCAACCGGGACATTGAGCCTTAATGATCGTGAGTTAGAAACACTTAGCAATACTATGTTTGTGCTTAACCCCTCAAATGCATGTGTAACAAATAATACTACTCTCGGCAGCGAAGGCTTTGTAAGCAGCAGTTTTAATATTGGCGGCAGCGGTTCTTTATCAAGAGTTACTAATTCATCATTAGGCTATTTATTTCCAACAGGATCAAGCGTTAGCGGAACTAGATATCGACCTGTAGTACTTACGCCGGCTTCAAGTGCCTCCAATACATATACTGCGCGCTTGGGCTATAATGATGCTACCAGTGATGGTTTTAATACAACTGCTTTAGACACAACAATGTGTATTGTAAATCCTTTATTTTATCATGAAATTAAGCACAGCTCAGGCAGCGACAATGCTAACATTGAGATTTTCTATAATCAAACTACTGACGGAGGATGGGATGGAATTGCAAAGTGGAACTCCTTTACACCAGGTATTTGGAATGAGATGGGAGCGGTTACAGCTAATGCAAATGTTCCTTTAAGCAGTGTTTTAAAGGTAAACTGGCCGAATTTTTCTAACTCACCTTATATTTTGTCACGTAAGAAGCCTTCAATACCCATATTAACATGCGCCGCAGTTTGTAATAATTCCGCAGGAAACACTTTTTTGGCTGCAGGCGCGGGCTCCTCCTACACCTGGACATCTCCTGCAGGCACTACTATTACATCTGGACAAAATACCAGTTCAGTGACAATTGACTGGGGATTATTGCCAGGGCAAGTAACAGTTACTACATCAAGCATTTTGGCCTGTGCATCCAATCCTTCGTCATGTTTTGTGAACCCAACAGCATCCACAACAGCAGCCTTCAGCAGTTTCTCTGAAGGACGGACTTATTACTTTACCGACTCAAGCCTAGGAGGGATTAATCAATGGGCTTGGAATTTTGGAGATGGTTCATTATCAAATCTGCAAAATCCGTCACATACCTTTACTGCATGCGGTCCTCAAAAGATTTGTTTAATCGCAAGCAAGAATAATTGTATTGATTCCGTTTGTTCCAATATTGAAATTAATCAATTATACAGTATTCCTAATGTATTTACACCGGATGGGGATGGTATTAATGACCTTTTCTTTATCGACAATACCTGCTTAAACGACTACCATTTGGAAATATTTAACCGATGGGGAATGAAGGTTTTTGAGACGTATTCAGGCGGATGGGATGGATACACAAGGAGCGGAGTTCCTTCTCCTGACGGTACATATTATTATATCTTAAAAATTACTTCCCAAAAAGGTAAAGATGAAAGTAGGAATGGATTTGTGTCATTGGTGAGGAAGAAATAATAATATTGCATTAAAACGATCCACGGTATTAGGTTTCAAATTGTTCATTTTTTTTAGCTGCAAAAATGACATGTCCATTATAAATTCCTTGAGATTTTTGAAGAAGTGCTAAAAAAACACTTGATAATGCCTTTAAAATAAAGTTTTAACTTTATCCCCCAAAATATATTATATAATTTTGTAATTT
>CAISYK010000845.1 GCA_903889605.1 uncultured Bacteroidota bacterium | reverse complement strand
CTCGAAGCACTAATGGGATGTTATTTTGGACTAAAGGACAATGAAAAATACATTAAGTACAAAAAAGAACTTGATTTGTTAGGCAAAAAACAATAAATCATATTTTTGGAAATAAAATAAAAATTAGCCAGGATAATTAATCAAGCAGAATTTGTTTTGTTAATTTGTCAGCGGAGAATAAATTAATTACGGCTCAAAAAATATATATTCGCCAATTAATTCTTTAAGTTGGCAGATGTAAAAATTCATTATCTTTGGGACAAATGAAAGAAATTAAAACATGGTTGACTTTGTTTGTGCGGGAATAGTTTAAATTTAATCTAAAAAATATATAATTCAGTATTTATCAAATAAGCATGAGCGTAAAGCAAAGAACTATACAAAAATCGGTATCTATCTCTGGTACCGGTCTGCATACAGGCAAACAGGTGAACCTTACGTTTGTTCCTGCCCCTGAAAACCACGGTTATAAATTTCAGCGCGTTGACTTAACTGACAACCCTATTATTGATGCTGATATTGATAATGTAGTAGACACCGCACGCGGAACTACACTTGAGCAAAACGGCGCACGTGTTTATACTACTGAGCATGTGCTTGCCGCATTAGTTGCAATGGAAATTGACAATGCATTGATTCAGCTGGATGGCCCAGAAATACCTATAATGGACGGCAGTTCATTGCCTTTCATTAGTTTATTGGAAGAGGCTGGAGCTGTCGAACAAAATGCTGAACGTATTTATTTTGAATTGAAAGAAAATCTTACGTACGAAGATACCGTAAAAAATGTAGAGATACTTGCTGTTCCGCAGGATACTTTCCGCCTTACAGTTATGGTTGATTACAATTCTGATGTATTAGGCACACAGCATGCGCACATTTACAATGTTGCTCAATTAAGAACCGATATTGCCATGTGCCGGACCTTTGTGTTTTTACATGAGTTGGAAGCATTGCTGGCAAATGACTTAATAAAAGGCGGTGATTTGAACAACGCAATAGTCTTGGTTGATAAGGAAATTTCTTTAGATCAAATCAATCACTTAAAAAAAATATTCCATAAAGAAGATGTCGAAATAAAAGGCAAAGGTGTATTAAACAATACCACACTTCATTATGTCAATGAACCTGCCCGTCATAAATTGCTGGACATTGTCGGAGACCTTGCATTAGTGGGCGTTCCATTAAAAATGCACATTTTAGCAGCACGTCCTGGTCATTCAGGAAACGTTGCTTTTGCAAAAATAATTAAAGAACATATTAAAAGTCAGAGAGCAAAGAAAGCTGTAAATCCAACATTTGATTTGAGTAAAGAACCTGTACTCAATATTATGGATATTAGAAAATTACTGCCTCACCGCCAGCCATTTTTATTGATTGATAAGATCATTGAACTTACTTCTGAATCTGTAATCGGAGTAAAAAATGTGACAATGAACGAAGAGTTCTTTAGAGGACATTTCCCAGAAAACCCTGTAATGCCGGGTGTTCTATTGGTTGAAGCTATGGCTCAGACAGGAGGTATTCTTGTTTTAAAAACAGTTCCTGATCCTGAAAATTACTTAACCTATTTTATGAAACTTGACGCTGTTAAGTTCAAAAAATTAGTTGTTCCCGGTGATACTGTTGTATTTGACTTAAAATTGTTATCGCCTATCCGCAGAGGGATTTGCCACATGAAGGGCATTGCTTATGTGAACAATAAGCCAGTTATGGAAGCTGAAATGATGGCACAAATCGTAAAAATAAAAAAAGATGAGCCAACTCTCATACATACATCCTGACGCTAAAATAGGCCAAAACGTTACTATTGATCCATTTTCAACAGTTTATGAAAATGTTGAAATTGGGGATGGTACATGGATAGGCCCCAACGTAACAATTTTTCAGGGCGCAAGAATAGGTAAAAACTGCCGTATTTTTCCTGGAGCTGTTATTTCGGCTATTCCCCAGGATTTAAAATTTAAAGGAGAAAACACTACTGCTGAAATTGGTGATAACACTACTATCCGCGAATGTGTTACCATTAATAGGGGGACAAGCGATAAAATGAGAACTGCAATTGGCAGCAACTGCTTATTGATGGCTTATGTTCACCTTGCTCATGACTGCATAATTGGTAATAATGTTATCATCGCCAACAGTGTTAACCTTGCCGGCCATGTCGAAATTGAAGATTTTACCATTTTAGAAGGACTTGTAGCTGTTCAGCAATTTGTAAAGATTGGCTCCCATGTATTTATTACCGGAGGTTCGCTGGTTCGTAAAAATGTTCCGCCGTTTACCAAAGCTGCGCGTGAACCGCTGCAGTATATCGGAATTAATTCAGTTGGACTGCGCCGCCGCGGTTTTACTAATGAACGTATTT
>CAISYK010000844.1 GCA_903889605.1 uncultured Bacteroidota bacterium | reverse complement strand
GTATTTAAAGTATAAGTTAAATCATTAGCGTTTTGATATTAGTCCCACATTTTCAGTTGGTTAAGATTTTGTTCTTTGAAATATTGTAATTGAGTTTGCTGAAACAGTTGATTCATGGGCGTTTTTTCAAAAATAGATATGCTTAAAATCTGTAATATTTCGTAAAGCGAATTTTCTATCCTATATTTCTTTTTTGCGATAGCAACTAAGACATATACTGATACAGCAATCCACACTTGTGTTTTAACAGCATTTTCTGAATGTCCCCAAAATGATTTTATTTTCAAATGTTGTTTTATCCATTTGAAAAATAATTCTATTTTCCATCGGTGCTTATAAAGTTGTGCTATTTCAGTAGCTTTAAGTTGAAAATTATTCGTGAGAAAGATTAAACCCTTTCCTGTTTCTTCATCATAGAATTTTATTCTGCGAATTTTTTCAGGGTAATCCTTTGCTGCGTAATAACCGTTCAACATGATTGTTTGGTCACAAAGAACGCCTTTGCTTTTATCAACTTTATGGGAATATAATCGCCTATAATTCATCTTGTCTTTTGCTCTTGTAACGTAGAAAGCCTGACATTGATGAATGTGATATAGTCTTCTATAGTCAACATACCCTCTGTCCATTACATAAAAACTATTCGCTTCAAAAGTTATATAGTCTAACGCATTAACATCATGCAACAATGCGTTTGTAATAAGAATAAATGTTGGAATAGAAGTTTTTAAATCGAGCTGTGTATGTAGCTTTATACCACCTTTAGTGCTGCGAAAGGTTGCCCAATAAAATGTAGACAGACACAAATCAATTGTTGTTGCATCAATTGCGAACACATTGTTTTTAAGATGTACTTCTAAATCGCTATCCGAAATGTAAAGCTGTTTTGCTTCTTGAATTAAGAGCATAGCTAGGTCTTCATATATTTGAAAGGAACGATTTTCATTGGCTTTAGATAGTGTACTTTTCGCAACTAAATCTCCAATGCCCAAATGATAAAGTTTATTCGTGTTTGCCTTTAAACACAGAAGGGTATCCGATAAACTTTCTCGATGAGTGAGTTGTCCGAAAGCCATACATAAAAATTGCTTCCAACAAGAAAATTCTTTTACTTTGTATTCACCTGAATGCCTATTTACAATAGTTTGAAAGGATTTGGCTGAAACTAATTCAATTAGTTGAGAGAAAACATATTTACCTTGATTCATAAGTAATTATAAATCAATAATTTGAACCAATAACTTTTTTCTCAAAAATCAAATCGTTGCAGGCACCATTTCTGCGCTAACTCAATTATAACAATATTTTCAAAGAACTATATTTGTAAACATCAAAACACTAATGATGAAATATGATCATATAAAATTATTAAAACTATTAGGATTTAAAAACTATAAAAATTAACTTCGATTAAACATTAAAAAAAAATGAAAAAAAAACTACTTAACTTACTTACTATTTTTGTTCTGGGAACAAATATTGCTTCTGCAAACCCAATCACAGAGGATATTGCAAAAATTGTTGCAGATAATTTTTACAAACAAAATTCGAAAAATATTGTTTCATCGGTATCATTAGCATATACCGAAACATCAGATTTTGGGTTGCCTGTATATTTTGCTTTCAATATTAATGATGATGATGGTTTCGTTATTGTTTCGGCAGAAGATGCCGGGCATCCTATCATTGGATATTCTGCTAAAAATAAATTTGTAATACCAGTTTACAACTCAAACATTTCATATTGGCTGCTAAATCGTAAAAAGGAAATTGAGTATATAAGAATTAATAATTTTATTGCCAGCACTGAAATTGCCAAAGAATGGGATTCATATAAATATAATCAAAAGGCCTTAAATCCAAACATGAACACCATGAGTATTGTTGCTCCTTTGGTGCAGACAACGTGGAATCAGGGGCCGTATTCTAATGCTCTTTGTCCAGGCGGTTCTCCAACAGGCTGCGTTGCAACAGCAATGGCTCAGATAATGAAATTTTGGAACTTTCCTTCTATGGGACATGGTTCCAGCTCATATTGTGATTGTACTTCAGGTGGTTTTACAAATAATTATGGGACGCTGTCCGCAAATTACGGTGCTACAACATACAACTGGGGCGCTATGCCGTTAAATGTTACATCGGCAAACATTAATGTAGCAACTTTGGTATACCATTGCGGTGTAAGTATGGAAATGGACTATGATCCTAATGGAAGTGCGGCCTATTTATTTCGCTCTGGTCCTGGTGGAAGTGCAGAAAGTTCTTATAAAAAATATTTTAAATACGACTCCACTACAATTCATGGATACTCAAAATCAAGTTATTCTACTGATGCTGCATGGATAACATTATTAGAAAATGAATTAAACACAGGAAGACCAATTCAATATCGTGGTGGAGATTCTGTTATGCAGACTGGACATATTTGGGTTTGCGATGGGTATGATGCTAATAATTACTTTCATATGAATTGGGGATGGGGTGGTACATGTGATGGTATGTTTCTTATTACTAACTTAACCACAACTATTGAAAACAATACTTATAACTGGATTTATGAGCAAGCGGCCCTGTTAGGCATTCAACCAATGCCCACGATATCTGTGGATGCAGGAGCAGTTACTGTAAATTCTCCTGCCGGAACATATTGCAGCGGCACAAATATAAGCCCTACTGTTAAAATACAAAATTTTGGTATTAATACACTTGTATCCTGCATTATCAATTATAAAATAGATAACAATACAATTCAAACACAAAACTGGAACGGGTCTTTAGCAAGTTACCAATCAACGATTGTAACTTTACCATCGTTTGCTGCTTCTTCAGGTTCGCATACTTTGACTTGTTATACTACTTATCCAAATGGTGGTAGTGACGGGGATGCAGCAAATGATCAGGCGGTAAGTTCCTTTAATGTTGGCAGTATAACAACTGGTGCAAGTTTACCCGCTGCCGAGGGATTTGAAAGCAGTGTAAATCTTCCAAGTGGTTGGATTATATACAACCCCAATAATGATTCAACCTGGAAGGTTAATACATCTGTTGCCCATACAGGTTCACATTGTATAAGTTTTGATAATTGCCTTTACATGGGTTCGTTTGGGGCGCGAGCCGCCTTTTATACGAAGAGTTATAACATGTCTTCTGGAACCTCAGCTCTTAATTTTGATGTAGCATACGCACGTAAAAATTATCAAGGAACAATTTATTCCGATACTCTCGCAGTATATGCCTCTTCTGACTGCGGCGCAACCTGGAATCAAATTTACTTCAAGGGAGGAACAAATCTTGAAACAGCCCCAATTTCGCTATATTGCTTTGCTCCGTCAGCTACTCAATGGAGAACCGAAACTGTCGACATGAGTTCATATACTGGTCAGCCTATTGTAATGATTGGCTTTGAAAATCGTACAGGTTGGGGAAACAGGCTATACATTGATAATATTAATATTTCCAATACAATTACTACTGGAATTGATAAGATTGCCGATGAGGGAACCGTCATTACTATTTTTCCGAACCCATTCAGTAAATCGGCAACAATAAAGGTTCAATCTCTGAATAATGAGGCACCTTCAGCAATGAATTTTGTTCTTTACGATTTGCTTGGTAAAGAAGTAATGCGAATGAATAACATCAGCGACCAAACAATAATTTTGGGAGACCAGCTTTCACAAGGCTTATATGTTTATAAGGTATTTAATAACCTTAAACTTATAGGTAAAGGAAAGGTTGTGATTAAATAACCGCATTTTGTAATTTAATGTTTATCTACAATTACTGACCAATCTGGGAAAATAGTTTTGAATGGTAAATTGACAACTGAAACATTCAGCATTGACATTTCAGAATTATCTATTGGTATGTATTTGTTTAAAGTTACGGATCAAAACCAGCAGACATTTAAAGTGATGAAAAAATAAATAATGTATTTATGGGTGAAAAAAGCGCAGAAAAATGCGCCGATTTCCCCATCGTTTTAAAGCCGATAAATTACTGCACAAATGACAATAATTACAAAATATATTTCTTCATTATTAATAGTCAGCCTTTGTCATTTTGCATTGCCTGCGCAAAATAAAAATATTGACTCTCTTCTCATACTTCTAAAAAATAATAAAGCAGATACCAGCAAAGTAATTAATTTAAACAGTCTGGCTTGGCAACTGAGCGGTAGTAAAAATGACACTTCCATTATCCTGAGCTCACAGGCCCTGCAGCTTTCTGAAAAACTAAATTGGAATAAAGGTGCAGCAAATAGCTTTATTGGTTTAGGATGGTT
>CAISYK010000843.1 GCA_903889605.1 uncultured Bacteroidota bacterium | reverse complement strand
TCAAGTATAAAATAAGGGAAAATGACCGTGCCCCTTACTATCATTGAAAAGAATTATTAAAATCATTATAACTTGTTAGGTTGCAAAATGCCAATAAAATCAAGGTAAAGTAAATTAACTTGTCTTAAGTGGATAAGCAGTATTATTTATTGTGTTTATTCTTATATTTTGGCTTCATCCCGCTATTTTAAAAAAACATCCCCAATTAAAATTGAAATTGTTAAAATCAATATTAAACTTTACATTGTGCACTGTTTTTTATTAAAGATTTAGTTTTATCAATTTCCGATGAAAAAAATTCAAAAGTATTTGTTCATTATTTTCTTTTCCATTGTGTCAATTTCTTATGCCCAGCGTGGAAAAGACGGCAATGGAAATATTATTACAGCAAATGATATTGTAAATGAATATACTGCTTTAACGGCTGATGCAGCGATTGGCAATACTTCTATAAGTGTTTCTGCCAGCGGACTGAATACAAACAGCCGTTTTGCCGGAAACCTTACACCTGGAGATTTGATTATGATTATTCAAATGCAGGGAGCTTCAATTCTGGGACAGCCAGATCCATCCTTTCCAAATTACAGCTATCCGAATGATGCTTCATGGGGAAGTATAACAAATTACAATAATTGCGGTAAATATGAATTAGTTCAGGTGGCTGAGGTTCCAGATGGTTCAAGCATCAAAATTGACTGCGGATTATTAAACAATTATACATCCTCCGGAAAAGTACAGGTAATACGTGTGCCGCGGTATAATTCTTTAACAATATCGCCTACAGGTATATTAACATGCCAGCCTTGGAACGGAACAACAGGCGGTATACTGGCTGTTGAAATTCACGGAAGCACAACAATAAATGCCGGTGGAAAAATAAATACTGCCGGCAGAGGTTTTCGCGGAGCAGCATTATATACCCCATTGACTCCGCGCTCTCAAACTCTTTATTACTCATGCTCTAGTGCTGAAGTTTCCGCTAACAAAGGGGAAGGGATTGCCGGATATAACAATGATTACACAGTTTACGGCGGAAAATACTGCCGGGGCGCTGCTGCAAACGCTGGAGGAGCTGGTAATGTTTGGAATGCCGGAGGCGGCGGCGGAGCAAATGCAGGTTCAATAACATCGTGGACTGGACAAGGAAAACCAGACACAAGCATCACTGGATGGAGTACAGCATGGAATTTGGAATCTCCGGGTTTTGCCCATTCAACTTCATCAGGCGGAGGCAGAGGGGGATATTCATTTTCAGGCTCTAACCAAAATGCTCTTGTAGATCCGCCCAGCAATACTGTTTGGGGTGGTTATGCCCGTGAAGTTAACGGCGGTTTAGGAGGCCGTCCATTAGATTATTCAACCGGCAGAATATTTATGGGGGGCGGCGGAGGAGGAGGAGAGCAGGATAATAACCAAGGCGGTGCAGGCGGTGCAGGCGGTGGAATTATTTACTTTACTTCTTATGGAAATATTACCGGCAGCGGAAGCGACAGCATTAATGCTGACGGCGGCCATGGCGGAGATTCTTATGCTGCACCTCCTATGACGAGTTACAGCGGTAAAGACGGATCGGGAGGAGCTGGAGGCGGAGGCTCAATTATACTAAGAGCATCTGCTGTTAGTGGACTTATACTGACCTCTCAAGGCGGAAGAGGCGGGAACCAAATTTTAACAAGAGGTTCATTATATTTTGGAGCTATGAATGAAGCTGAAGGACCTGGCGGCGGCGGCGGCGGCGGATACATTGCTGTTTCTTCAGGTGCTGTGGTACAAAAAGCTGACGGAGGTTTTGGAGGAATTACAAATTCTGATGCCTTAACCGAATTTCTTCCTAATGGTGCTACTAAAGGCGATGCGGGATTGATAAATCAAATAATTCCTGGAATTGATTCAATTTCGGCATCTAATCTTACTATTTGTTCTGGCGATTCAGCAATGTTAACGGCCTCAGTTTTTGGAAGCAATCCTTCATCAGTAATATGGTATAGTGCTCAAACAGGCGGATCTATTATTGGAACCGACACATTACATACTCCTGCCTTGTATACCACAACTACTTATTTTGCCGGATTATGCCCGGGAACATACCGGATCCCAGTTGTAGTTACAGTCCTGCAAAGTAACTCATCGGTAAGTATTAGTCAAAACCCAGCAGGAACAAATTGTCCTGGTACATCCATTACTTTTAACGCAATACCAACTAACGGCGGAACTTCTCCTGTTTATCACTGGTTTGTAAATGGAGCGCCTGCAGGCACAAACTCATCTGTTTTCACAAGTTCTAACTTGATTAATAATGACACAGTAATCTGTACACTGACATCCAACTCAGTTTGTGCTTCAGGAACATCTGCGGTTTCTAATGCTTTAATAATGGTAATAATACCAAGTGCTCCGGTTTCATTAAGTATTACTTCCTCGCCATCAGGCCCTTTTTGTGCCGGAACAAATATTGCTTTAACTGCAATGCCGGTTAACGGGGGAACAACTCCAATATATCAATGGCAGCTGAATGGAATAAATGTCGGGGGAAATTCATCTGTTTACAGCAGTTCTGCGTTAACTAATGGTGATGCTGTTGCTTGTATCCTAACTTCAAATGCGGCTTGTGCTATAGGTTCTCCGGCATCCTCAAACATCGTTACAGTTATTGTAAATCCGCTGCCAGCGCCGAGCTTCACATCAAATGTCAGCAGCGGTTGTCCGCCATTGTGCAGTCAGTTTAATGAAACAAGCGGATTAAATTATAACTCGGTAATTTATACTTTTGGCGATGGTGATTCAGCTGCATCTTTATCGCCTCTGCATTGTTATACACAAGTGGGAAATTATACCGTAACTATTACCTGTACTGATGCAAACAATTGTACAGGTATTGCTGCAGTAAATAATATGATCACTATATCAGCTACCCCTGCCGCAAATTTCTCATCCTCGCCCACCGGCGTTGTCACTGCAAATGCAGAGGTTTCATTTACTGATGCATCTGCCAACAGCAATTCTTCTATGTGGAATTTTGGTGATTCTTCCTCAGGCTCGAATAATGTTTCAGGGCTCTCATCCCCTTCACACACATACACAGCCGCAGGTATTTACTGTGTTGAATTATTTGTTCAAAATCAAGTTGGATGTACTGATTCTATTAATGAATGCATCACTGTGACTAATGATGCTTCAATAGTTATTCCGAATGTGTTTACACCAAATGGTGATGGTATAAATGATATTTTTTATATTACCGTAATTGCTGTAAAAGATCTGGAATGCAGTGTTTATGATAGATGGGGATTAAAAGTTAAGGAATGGAATACTATAGACGGCAGCTGGGATGGACGAACAAAAAACGGCAAAATAGCTCCGGATGGAGTTTACTATTATATTGTGAAAGCGAATGGCCTTAATGGAAAAGTGATTAACGAGCAAGGATTTATGCAGCTGCTTAGATAGCGTAAATTTAATTTACACTGAAGCTGCAATTAATAAACAAAACAAAATATTTTCAACTTTTTAGAGATTAATTTATTCCAAAATTGAAACATAAATAGGTCTGATGTTTTTTGCCAGCATAAATATTGATACGCTTTTAACAAATTTGATTGAGCAAGTTTTCCTTTAAACATCTTTCAATTCATGGATTTATATAATTAAATTTTGGATGGCATTATATTTTATATTGCTTAATAGTTTCCTGAAGCAGCCTTTATAAGATCAATTATTTGTTTTTGAAATTTAGATTTCGAATATTCTAATTGTTAATAATTGTTAAGTTCTTTTTATCTTGGATGTTATGGCTCAATGATTGTTAAAAACTTCATTATATTTTTGGCTCGTATAACTCTTATCAGTCTAAGGATGCAAAAGCGAATGTGATACTAATGAGATTTTTCGGCTTTTATAATATT
>CAISYK010000842.1 GCA_903889605.1 uncultured Bacteroidota bacterium | reverse complement strand
GAGCTTAAGCTATACAAGGAAGTCAGAAGTGCTATTGTTGAAAAGGGGAAGGAAGATTTAAAAATTAAATTTGCTTTGGCGGATAAGGAACTTGATGGCGCAGGGGTTGTTTCAATTAATAAAAAAACGAATTTTAAATTACTTGCAGTCGCTGCTTCTGTGATACTGGTGGTTGGGTTAAGCATATTTTTCCTATTTAATAAAAAGAAAGATTATTCACAATTGGCAAGCAAATATTATGAGGCTGAAAAGGGATTGCCTGTTGAAATGGGACCTTCAAGTAGGTTTGACAAATTGATGAACTCCTACAAATCAGGAAACTATAATGATGCTCAAAAAGTGCTGGCTGAATTATTAAAAACAGACCTAAATAATGATACGCTTATTTATTTTGATGCTGTAGTTAATGATGAATTGAAGAATTATATACCTGCGATTTCTGGATATTCAAAAATCCCATCCACAAGCAATTATTACCAAAAGGCACAATATCGCTTAATTTTAACATATCTGAAAGCTGGTAAGAAGGATAAGGCTGTAGAAGTAATCAATCAAGCTCTGGGAAATAAAGAACATTTGTTCTATGATAAGTTAAGCCAGTTAAGCACGGAGCTTTCTAAGTAGAAGATACAATCCCGATAGTCCAGCCAATACTACAATTGCTATATAAAAGGTTCGCATATAACCATGCTTAGTTTCCTTTTCCAAAACCAAATCATTTCCTGTATATACTAACCCAGCCCAATAATATGGATTTATGTCATCCGTTGTCTTCCTGTTTCTAATGTATTCTAATTTTGAATCATGCAGTGCTTTGCCTGTTGTTTCACCAATTGAAAGGTTGTTGTAAAAGGATTTCAGAATGTCGGTTGTGCTTTGGTCATCAACCTTCCAGAGTGTTGTAATGGCATTTTTTATTCCAGCCAGATACAAATAGCGATTAAAATTTATTGTCCCTTCACCGTTCTCATATTTACCATTTGCCGTTTCGCAAGCGGAAAGCACTGCAAGCTTATAGGTTAGAGGCTTCCTATATAAATCAGGCAAGAACAAACTATCGTTATCTGATAACAAAACATATGAGTTCCGTGATTCATCATTATTGCAATATGCATGTGAAGCCAGGTGAAGGATATTATTAGGCGATGATGAAATTGAACTGATTTTTTCAATGAAATAGTTGGTTTCTAAATCGCTACAAATTCCTTTGGAGAATGGCAATGCTGTGTGCTTAACAAATGCTGGAGCTAGAAATGAAATGCTGTTATTAATTGTGCTGATAGAATCTGAATTAAATAATAAATTGGCAGATAGGGCGTAACTAATTTGATAGTGATTTATAAGGAAATCTGCTTTTGCGTAGCTGTTGCAATCATTTATGACTAATGCATCGAAAGGGATTTTAGCTAAAATATTATGGGGCGAAATTATTAAATGAGTGATGTCATGTGGTAATTTATCAATGGTATTTTTCAGCAAAGTATCGTATAACCATCTGGCATTATTACAGTATTTCCTTGTATCTCCTTTGTTTAAAGAAAAAAGGATAGAGTCAATTTTTGCCCTGATGCCTTTAGATTTTATGGATGGTAAGACTTCCGCTTTGTTTTTGGTTACAAAATAGACAACGTAAACGCTTGCATCATAATACTGGTTGATAAAGCATTCATTTCCCTTTAAATGCTTTTGAATAGCAGTTACATCAACATTGGGAATTAAATGTGCTTTATTATTCTCCAGGTTTTGCTTTACAATTGTTGAATATTTTTCTAAGTCAATCCACTTAATTAAATTAGTTTTTACATCATCATTTTTTGTGAGATTAAAATACAATGCTGTGACTGGAATTGCAGCTTCAAAGGGAGATGCGCTATATGTGTTTAATGCCTGATGAATTTCAAAAGTGCTGTTATTTCTTAGCGAGTTCTCCCATAATTCAACGGCTGTAACGGAATTCTCGTAAGCAGCCTGGATGTATTTATTATCTTTTGTTTTCTGATACTGCTGAAAAAGTAAATCTATTTTATTTGTGAGCAAGGTTGTTGCCAGGGCTTTATTATAAAAATTAAAAGGAGGTTTAGGAGCAGAAAGAATGTCGAAATTATTAAAGCTCGGAATTAGTGAAACTAAAGCTTTCTGATAAAACTCCAGGCTCTTTATAAAATTATCATCTTTAAACGCATACCAACAAGCAAGTCCCTTCACAAAATATAACATTGCAATTTTTTCATGCTTCACACCAAGTGCCTTTTTTCTTATGCTAATTGCTTTGTCGTAGTATTCGTTTGCTTTTTTATAATTCAACAAACCCTGTGATTTTTCGTTTTGGTGAATATAATACCACACTAAATCAGTATTCAGATTTCCCATATCCTGCAAACATTGGGCATTGAATAGGGCTTCATTGTTGAAATATTTATTACTGAAATAATTTGCTGAATCAATATAAATACGACTTTTTTCAGTCCCTGTTTTATAATCCAAATGTTCTCGCCAATATATTTTCCCTGCATAGGCATATTCTCTGTATATCCTTTGAACAGGGATATATTTAAGGCTATCTTTTTTTGAATTACAAATTGATATTGATTTTTGAGCAAAATAAAAGGCACTGTCAATTTTTATTCTGAAATTATAATAACGAGCAAGGAGGGAATAATTTTCTGCAATGTAAACTGAATTAAGTCCATAGGTTCTCTTTATAAGATTAAAACTCTTCGTCCAATATTCATAAGCCTTTCCA
The DNA here is from genome assembly GCA_903889605.1 of uncultured Bacteroidota bacterium. GTDB lineage: Bacteria > Bacteroidota > Bacteroidia > 2-12-FULL-35-15 > 2-12-FULL-35-15 > 2-12-FULL-35-15. The sequence continues at coordinate 486 of CAISYK010000842.1, read as the reverse complement.
ATATCAGAGGAATAATGATAAATTTCTCCAAGCAGATTGTAATGTCTTGATAACAATAGTGAATTACCCCCTTTTTGTAGCTCTGGTTGATTTATTTTCTGAAGAAGAAGTGTTTTGGCAAGTTCGTCATTTCCATAACTATAAATAGAATCTAATGAATTAAGGGTCGGTTTAAAATCCTGCCCATAAAAGGCGGTGGAGATGAAAATAAAAAATGTGAATATGTATAAACGAGTTCTTTTCATTGATTATTAGTGATGTAAGTTAGGAATTAAGGTAACCAGTCCAAAATCCAACAATATCCTTAACATAAGGCAATGACTCAGGAATCAACCCCGTTCCATACCTTGCGTTGTATCTTTCAGAATAGTTCCTTCCAATCTCGTAACCTGAGCGTTCATCATCAACTAAAAAACATTTAATTCCAAGTAGGGCAAACCAATTTTTTTGTAAAAGTTGCCGCGCAGCCATGAACTGATACGTTCT
>CAISYK010000841.1 GCA_903889605.1 uncultured Bacteroidota bacterium | reverse complement strand
TGTTTATCATCTGAAGCTGAAAATAAAATTCCAAATTGATCAACGGCAGGATTTGGATAAACAAAATAACCGCGGTTTGAACTATTTTCTTTAATACCAACTGTAATACCGGAATTTAGCGCAAATTCAGAAGTATTGCCTTTAATATCAGTTGCTGTTGCCGTAACCATATCGCCAGCAGCCAATCCGGTACAATTAAAACTCCAATTGCCGGAACTGCCAACAATTACAGTATCTCCAAGGTAGGCCGTTGCATCGCCATGGCTAAACATATTTGTTCCATTAGATTTAAAAAATTCAATCCTCACTCCAGCAGGTCCGCCGTATGCAGCACAATCTAAAGTCCCTGTTATGGTTGTAATTCCTGTTTGCCAGTTAAGAAACACACTTTGAATTTCAGGATAATTCATTTGTTCATTAGAACCGTTATCGCTGTCCAGAGCATCATTGCTATTGACTCCATAAGGATAAAGATCAATTCCCATAATGCCGTTATTATATATCTTATTTGCAGAAATTGTATTGAACACAGTTCCTGTATCAATCACAGCAATGCCTACGGAATCACTATTTGCAATAATATTGCCTTTGTTAAAAGAGCCCACTATATTATACTTTGAGGCTTTAGCAATTACGAGACCGCCGGTTTTATTTTTAAGGGGAGAAGTTCCATCCGAAGCAACTCCGATTTTGTTGCTGTAAACAGTATTGCTGTCGCATTGTTCATAAATTATTAGTCCGAGATACCTGTTTCCGCTGATCACATTATTCTCAATATTATTTTTACTTGGTTTTGTAGCAATGCCAATACCAATATAATTAGGTAATGCCGCGGTGCCGTTGATATCAGTGCCGATATAATTACCTTTGATATCATTGTAAGATGTATAAATATCTGCAACTTCAATTCCATCAAACCTGTTTCCTGAAATAATATTTCTATCTGCAGCAGCAGTTCCTCCGATTGTATTGTGCCTTGTTCCCCCTCCTAAAATTAAACCAATTTGATTTGGAATTGAATCAATACCTGCGGCATTAGTTCCGATTTTATTTCCTTTTAGTTCGTTGTAATCAGACCCTGTAGTAACAATAAACATTCCGTATGCGCGGTTACCGGACAGCACATTGTTAATAAATGGGTTATGATTGGAACCGCCGTCAACGCATATTCCAGTGGTATTCGGCATTGCATTATTTCCTGTGGCATCCACACCAATATAATTACCGATAGTGGAATTGTATGATGAGTTACCATATAAATCATGACCGTAAACCCTATTGCCGGAAATTACGTTTCCTTCTCCAGTTGCATATCCGCCGGCTGTATTGTATTTAGAATTGGAATTAAAATACAAACCGTTGGCCTGAATAAGTGTGTCATTAGATAATTTTAATGCATTTAAACCAGTTGCATCAGGACCAATATAATTTCCGATTACGGTATTACTATCTGAAGATTCAATACATAAGCCCATTTCAATATTGCCAGACAATATGTTACGCTGCCCTGCAGCAGATCCGCCAATAGTGTTTTTATTTGCATTGCTTTTAATGTAAATTCCTGTATAATTGCTTAGAATTTGACTGCCTTGAAAATTGGTTCCAATATAATTTCCGATGATTGTATTTAACCTTGTTCCGCTGTAAGCCATAGCAATCCCAGCTAATTTATTCCCTGAAATCACATTGCCTTCCCCTGAATTGCTTCCGCCGATGGTATTTCCTGAAGTTCCGCTCAGCAGAATTCCATTTGCATTCGGAATAGAATCCGTTCCTGAAACATTAGTTCCAATGAAGTTTCCTTTGATTGTCATATTTTTTGCGTGTGAACCTAAAATAGAAATTCCTCCGTCGGTATTTCCTGAAATTATATTTCTTTCAGCGGCAGTCGAACCGCCGATAATATTATTATATGAATCGTTGACTGCAATACCATAGTAATTTGGAATAGCATCTGTTCTGGCAATTCCGTTTACATTTATGCCTATATAGTTTCCTTTAATAGTATTATCATGCGAAAAGCTTGTATTAATAGCAACTCCAGCATCTGTATTTCCGGAAATAATATTTCTCTGCAGAGCAGTATTTCCGCCAATTAGATTGCTTGCTGATGAGTCGACGGCAATACCATAATAATTGGGTACAGCAAACATCCCAGTTCTATCGCATCCAATTTTATTACCTTGAATAGTATTGCTGTTTGATTTCTGCACACCGATACCTGCAGTGGTATTTCCTGAAATTATATTATCCTTAATTGTATTACTTGCCACACCGCCATAAAGCACAACACCAATATCATTAGGAACGGCAGTACTGCCGTCGTAATTTACTCCAATATAGCAATTGGAAACAGTACAGCTCCCGCTTGGATAAGTTCCATATTTTGTAAAAACAACGGCATATTGAAACCCATTAATAATAAAGCCTTTTGCCGCACCTCCTGTTAATGGGAAACATAATCCATAACTTAGGTTAGAAGTACTTTTAATACATATTTCAGGACCATTCGGATTTGTATTTCCCGGCTGTGTTGTACCATCTATGGTAACTGAAATACTATTAATAGTAGGCAATAAGGATGCAGGTGTAATTGTGAAAACACCTGTAGACGAATTATAATTTGGGTCTGAAATAGGAATATTGAAAACAATATTATCCGCATCCATTGGATTAGTATTTGCAGCAGTAATTGCTTGACGCAGAGATCCTGCGCCTGCATCAGCAGTGTTTATGACAGTTAAAGTGGCAGCATTTGTTTTTAATGAAACTAATGCAATTAAACAAGTAATAAAAAATTTGGCAGAAGTAAATTTAAGTTTCATAGGAGAATATTTAGGTTGTATAAGCAAATATAATAATAATAAATTATTCGAGCTGAAGTTCAAAGTAAATGCATTTCTAAATTTGAATCATTATCGTTTAATTTCCAGTAATTTTACAGACCATTGTAAATAATAATATAATTATGAATTTATTCAGTAAGACGATCTCAATCCGTTGGGCGGACATAGACCCTAATTTCCATCTAAGACATAGTGTTTATTATGATTTTGGGACTCAGCAGAGAATTGAAATTTTAGAACAATCAGGCTTAACATTAAATATAATGAAAGAACAAGGTTTCGGACCTGTTATATTTCGGGAAGAGTGCGTATTTAAAAGAGAAATAAAACTGTCTGATACGATCACAATAACAGCGAAAATTTCAAAATTGAATGCCGATGCGTCGAGATGGACATTCAAACATGAATTTTTTAACTCATCGAATAAACTCTGTGCAGTATTGACATTAGAAGGAGGGTGGCTTGATACTAATTTGCGTAAACTTGCAGATCCTACGCCCAAAATAGCTATTGATGTGCTTAATACATTTCCGAAAACAATAGAATATACTGAGGAGCGATAAGCGAAAAAATCCATTGTCTGATTTTTTTATTTCGACAGCAAATATATAGGCGGGTCTGATTTGGCAAATACATTACAAATAGTTATTCACTGAAATAAATAAAAAAGGTCTCTCTCTCAGAAGCGGGAGACCTTTTTTATAATGGAAGTAAAATTTATTGAATAACAGCTTAATAATTTTCTTCGCGAACCTGCATAAAAGCTTTTGGATGCAGGCAAGCCGGGCAGGCCTCAGAAGCTTTCTCTGATTCATAAACATATCCGCAATTCAAACATTTCCACCATACTTTACCGTCTTTCATAAAAACTTTATCCTCAGAAATGTTTTGCAGTAATTTCAAATACCTGCGCTCATGTTCTGCTTCAGCTTTTGCTATCAATTTAAATGCTGATGCAATAATCGGAAATCCTTCTTCTTTTGCAACTTCAGCGAAATGCGGATACAAATCAGTCCACTCCTCGTTTTCACCTTCAGCAGCAGCTTTCAAATTCTCTTTAGTTGTTCCTATGATTCCTGCAGGATATCCAACAGTAATCTCCACTACTCCGCCTTCAAGGAATTGAAAAAAACGCTTCGCATGTTCTTTTTCCTGATTTGCGGTTTCCATAAAAATGGCGGCAATTTGCTCGTAGCCCTCTGTTTTAGCAACACCTGCAAAATACTCATAGCGGTTTCTTGCTTGTGATTCACCTGCAAATGATTTTAGCAGGTTTTGTTCTGTTTTAGTTCCTTTTAATGATTTTGTCATTTTGATTATTTTTTATTTGAATATCATATTTACAATTGTTTCGATATAATTATACCAATCCAAAAGTAAATGATTATTACTATCTGTCTTATGATATGGGTCATTTAATAAAAGGCTGTGGAAGGAGAATCAGCGCGGAAAGGAAATAGGAATAATGCTCAATCTATGGCTTCAATGATTATACAAAAACGCATAAACCTTCCAAGAGGTAAGGAAACAATTTGACAAATCAAGTAAATATTTACTTTTAAAAAGGTTTGAAACAGCAAAATTAAATGAAGGTTTCGTTAGTTTTGCTTTTCGTTTTTCATCTTACTCAGCCACATGTAGACCGCCCAAATTACTGTTATCCCGAAAACAACAATTATTGCGGCATAATAATTACTAAACAATGTATGGAAATAGGCTCCGATTAAAAGGTAGGCCGAAGCAATGCAAACTTTTAGCGGAATCAATTCTGCATTCGACCAGGTTGTTTTGATTTTCAAGAAGTTCATG
>CAISYK010000840.1 GCA_903889605.1 uncultured Bacteroidota bacterium | reverse complement strand
ATAAAAATTATTTTAAAAATAATAATCCAATTGTGCTGGAATTGGGCTGCGGAAAAGGCGAATACACCGTTGGTTTAGCTGAGCGTTTTCCCAATAAAAATTTTATCGGTGTAGACATAAAAGGAAACCGCATTTGGACAGGCGCCAAGACAGCTGTTGACAACAAAATGAATAACGCGGCTTTTATACGCACCCGTATTGATTTTATCGATGCTTGCTTTGCTGAAAATGAAGTGAAAGAAATATGGATAACATTCCCGGATCCTCAGCCGCAAAAATCGCGGATTAGAAATAGACTGACCAATATAATGTTTATTAACAGATATAAAAAAATATTGGAAAAGGGCGGTATCATTAATCTGAAAACTGATAGTGAACCTTTTTATGATTTTACACGTGAGGTAATAACAGAAAATAAATTTGAGTTATTAGATGCTACTAACGATTTGTATTCAGATGTAAATAAAAGGGATGAAGCACTGACTTCCATTAAAACATATTATGAGAAAAAGTTTTCGGAAAAAGGATTTAAAATTTGTTATTTAAAATTTAGAGCTTAGAAATTGCCATGCAGAAGCACGAAGATTTTTTTCACAATGTATTTGAAGTGGTGCGGCTTATTCCGAAAGGCCGGGCAACCAGTTATGGAGCAATTGCGAAGTACCTGGGGTCAGCACGCTCATCACGTATGGTTGGATGGGCAATGAATGCCTCTCATTCACAAAAACAATATGTTCCTGCTCATCGTGTGGTGAATCGTAACGGAGAACTTACTGGTAAAAACCATTTTCCAACTCCTTTTATAATGGAGGAACTGCTTGAGAAAGAAGGAATAAAAGTTTTAAACGACAAAATAGTAAACTTCAATAAATTTTATTGGGATCCAATGAAAGAATTGGAATTGTAATTACTGCAAAATCTGCCGGTATTACAAGGCTTGTTTTTTATATTATTTATAAAACATATAAGATAAAATATTCTGAAATATGCCCATTCCAAGATTTTCACAGATGCAAGTATAATAACAGATGTTAAAAAAAGGAACCCTAAAAATATTTTTCACTGCTTTTTTATTTTTGGTCACGGGTTTTTATTCTTATGGCCAATATTATTATGTTGGACAAAATCCGGCCGGTTTAAAGTGGAAACAAATAAAAACCGAAAACTTTACCATTCTTTTTCCTGAAAGCTATACCAGAGAAGCAAATAGGACAGCAAATACCATGGAGCATCTTTATCGTTTTGAATCAAAAACGATGCCCGTAAAAATCAGGAAAACGCATTTATTATTACAAAACCAAGGTACGTCATCTAATGGCTTTTCGGCATTGGCTCCTAACAGGATAGAGTTTTTTACCATGCCGGAGCAGAATACAGAGCCTACCGAATGGATAAATCAGTTAGCTGTGCATGAATACAGGCACCTGCTGCAGGAAAGTAAATTCAGGCAGGGGTTTTCTAAATTCTTATTCTGGATAGCAGGAGAGCAGGGTTCCGCAGCTTGCCTGGGGCTTACCATCCCTTTCTGGTTTTTAGAAGGTGACGGCGTTATGACTGAAACTGCTTTGACAAACGCAGGGAGAGGACGCCTGCCTTTATTTGAAATGAAATTAAGAACGCAGATACTCACTAAAGGAATGTACTCTTATGAAAAGGCTTCTTTCGGCTCTTTCAAGGATTATGTTCCCGGTCATTATGATGAAGGATATTTTATTACTGCACATGTTAGAAGAAAATATGGCGCATCAGCTTGGAGTAATGTTTTAGACAGGGTAGCACGAAATCCGCTTTTTCCATTTCCTTTTTCCCACGCTCTTAAAAAAGAAACTGGGAAGGGCAGCAGAAATATTTATAAAGAAACATTTACCGAATTAGACAGCCTTTGGAAAATTCAGGATGAAAAGTTAATTGTTACTCCAGCCGAAACTTTCAGTAAGAGCAAAAAGAAATTATATGCTGATTATCTTTTTCCGCAATACCTTTCGGATAGTACTATTATATCAGAGAAGTCAGGTTTAGGAACCATAAAAAGCTTTGTATTAATTGATAGGAAAGGCTTTGAGAAAACAATATTTATCCCAGGAGCTTATGAATCAACCGCTTTATCAGTGGTTAATGATAAAATAGTTTGGGCAGAAACGGCTTTTGATAAAAGGTGGGAATACCGGGATTATTCAGTGATTAAGATATATGATATTAAAACCAAAAGACGGAAAACACTGACAAATAAAACAAGGTTGTTTGCACCCTCATTTTCCCCTGATGGATCCCAGATAGTTGCTGTAGAAGTGACGGAATCCAGTCTGTGTTCGTTGGTTATACTTGATGCTCAAAATGGTAAAGAATTAAAAAGGTTTGATAACAGCAAGCGGGATTTTTACATGACTCCGCGCTGGTCGGATGATGGAAAAGGAATAGTTGCGTCTGTATTAAACAGTAACGGAAAGAGTATTGTAATTATTAATACAGAAACTTCGGAGCAAAAGGAGATTATTCCTTATACCTTTTATGATATTTCTAACCCTGTAATGTCTTTACCTTATGTGTTTTACAACGGGAGCTATTCCGGTATTGCTGATATTTACGCAGTTAACATACTGACGAGCAAAATTTACCAAGTTGCTTCCCGTCGGTTCGGAGCTATTGATGCTGCTGTTTCTGCTGATGGTAAAAAGCTTGCCTTCTCTGATTATTCAGCCAAGGGGTATAATATTGCAGAAATGGATATACAGCCCGAAAAATGGATACCATTAGAAAACATTTCTGACCAGTCCATTCAATATTATAAGCCCTTGATTGAGCAGGAATCGGGAGGTGATGTTTTTAAAAATATTCCTGATAAAAAATATGAGGTCAAAGATTATAGAAAAGGCCTGCACATTTTTAATTTTCATAGTTGGGCACCAGCTTCAATTAACCTAAATTCACAGAAAGCTGCATCTGGGATTACTTTATTTTCACAGGATGTACTCAGCAGCACAATAACATCATTGAATTATGAATTCAATAATGCTGAGGGAACAGGCAATTTTTCAGCCAATGTAAATTATATGGGATGGTATCCGATAATTAAGCTT
>CAISYK010000839.1 GCA_903889605.1 uncultured Bacteroidota bacterium | reverse complement strand
CATATAAAAATTATCATATAAAAAATTCTAATGAATTGAGCATGTATTTACTTGAAGAAGGTAATATAGCTTTAGTTTCAGGCGATGCATTCGGCGATGATAACTGCATGCGTTTTTCCTATGCGACTTCAGAAGAAAGATTAATTGAATCTGTTAAAAGAGTAAAAGAGGCTTTGGCTAAACTTGCATAGTGCGATAGTTTAGAGTTATGAATTAAAAGTTAAAAGTCAATAGGTAAGGTTTTTAAACGGATTATTGAATTCGTTAATTAGTTATTGGTACTATTATCTGTAAACATTCAAATTAACAATGCAGCAATACAATAAATTAACAATGCAGCAAATTTTCAAATCATTCAGTAATCTGAATGTTTTGATAATTGGTGATGTTATGATAGATGCATATATGTGGGGCAATGTGAATCGGATTTCTCCTGAAGCTCCCGTACCTATCGTAGCTATTACGAAAAAAGAAAACAGGTTGGGCGGTGCGGCTAATGTTGCTTTAAATATTCAAGCAATGGGAGCTAACCCGATTTTGTGTTCTATAGTTGGAAATGATGATGGCTGCAAATTATTTTTTGACTTATTAAAAAAGCAAAAACTTTCATCGGAAGGGATTATAAAAAGCAAAAAACGTATTACTACTGTTAAAACTCGTGTAATTGCTGGTAATCATCAAATGCTCAGGGTAGACGAAGAAATTGACACTTTTGTAAGTTCTGAAGAAATAAAAGCATTATCAAATCAAATTAAAAAACTTATTCTGAGTAAAAAAGCTGATGTTATTATTTTTGAAGATTACGACAAAGGCTGTATTACACCTGAATTAATTAAAAACATTGTTGCTTTTGCTGAACAAAAAAACATTCCAATTGCTGTTGACCCTAAAAAGAAAAATTTTATGTGTTATAATGGGGCTGCACTCTTCAAGCCAAATTTAAAAGAATTAAAAGAAGGGTTAAAATTGGATTTCGACCATAATAATATTAAAGAACTTGAAAAAGCGGCTGCAGACTTCATAAAAAAACAAAACATTAAAACTTTATTAATTACTCTTTCTGAAAAAGGAATTTATACCCACAGCGCAGAAAATAAAGCTGTGATTCCCGCTCATATTCGTAATATCAGCGATGTTTCAGGTGCCGGTGATACTGTAATAAGTGTGGCGGCATTGTGTTTGGCTCTAAATATTTCACCTTTAATTACTGCTGCAATAGCCAACCTTGCCGGCGGACTGGTATGCGAAAAGGTTGGTGTTGTGCCTATTGACAAAAAACAATTGCTTGATGAAATAATACGTTTAAAATTATAAATAAAAAGCCCACTCCTGCCCTCCCTAAGGGAGGAATAACCAGCACACAAGCCAAGCTGGCGGTAAAGCTGTAAGCAGTTCCTCCCCGTCTGGGAGGTCAGGCGGGGCTTCTTTAACCTATTACAAAATGACCCAAATAGTAACTCCTTATAAAAACCAAACAACCAGCAAAAAAGAGCAGGTTGCTGCAATGTTTGACAATATTGCCCCTAAATATGATTTTTTAAATCAGCTGTTATCAATGGGTATTCACAAAGGCTGGAGAAGGAAAGCAATCCAATTATTACAAGAACAAAAACCAAAAACTGTTTTAGACATTGCCACAGGAACTGCTGATTTTGCTGTTGAAGCCATGAAGCTTAATCCTGTTAAAGTTGTAGGTGTCGACATTTCTGCAGGAATGTTAAAGCTTGGACAGGAAAAAATAAACAAACTGGGTTTACAAAACAAAATAGAATTAAAATTAGGAGATTCTGAAAGTTTACCTTTTTCGGACAATAGTTTTGATGCCATAACAGTTGGTTTTGGAGTCCGCAATTTCGAAAATTTAGAAAAAGGTATGGCGGATATTTACAGAGTATTAAATAAAAATGGAATGCTTGCTGTTCTTGAATTTTCTAAACCGGGTAATTTTCCGGTAAAACAAGTGTATAATTTTTATTTTAGATACATTACCCCATTTGTTGGCAAATTATTTTCTAAAGACAGTTCGGCATACACATATTTACCAGAATCTGTGAATGCTTTTCCTGCCGGAGAAGAATTTTTAAAAATATTACTTAAAACCGGTTTCAATGATACTAAATGCATTTCTCTAACGTTTGGGATAGCATCAATTTATATTGCAAAAAAGTAAATTTTTCATAAGCCGCCTGCGTAATAAGGCGGCCTTAGTATTTACAAGCTTTTTAAATTCAGACTGAAATTGAAATTAAAAGTAAAATACATATTTACATTTACTATTGTTTTGCTGGCTTTAATTGTGAAGGCTCAGGATCCGAATGAAAAAGGCAACCTAGAACATTATTACAATGAAACACTGCATTTTGGTTTTACCATGGGGCTTAACCGCGCTAATTTTATTATACAGCCTGTCGCCCATTTCGAAAGATTTGATACTTTAAAAGCTGTAGAATCTGCATCTAAATTTGGATTTAATTTAGGGATTGTTTCTGAATTGCGGTTAAGTAAATATATTACTTTTCGTTTTATTCCTAATCTATCCTTTGTTGAACGTAACCTTCAATATCGCTTTGAAGGTTTTGATACTATAATAAGGGTAAAAACCATTGAATCAACTTTCTTAAACTTTCCTTTGGATTTTAAATTACGATCGAAGCGTGTAAAAAATTTTGGTGCTTATGTGCTTGGCGGCGGCGCTTATAGTTTAGACCTCGGATCAAAACGAAAAGTTGTAAACAGCTTAAATCCTAAAGAGCAAATTGTAAAATTGGGACGCGATGATTTCTCTTATGAAATGGGCGCCGGTACAGAATTTTATTTTCAATATTT
>CAISYK010000838.1 GCA_903889605.1 uncultured Bacteroidota bacterium | reverse complement strand
TGGAAATATTTATCATAATCAAGATATCTACGACAAGGCATTAGAAAACAATTTCGCTTCGCTGAAAATTAGAAAAGAAACAGGTGACAAACGAGGCACTGCAAATTCTTACAACAATATCGGGCAGGTTTATTACAACAAAGGCAGTTACGATAAGGCATTGAAAAATAATTTCGCCTCGCTTAAAATACGTGAAGAAATCGGCGACAAACAAGGGATTGCCGATTCTTACAATAATATTGCAATGGTTTATAATAAACAAGGCAATTACAACAAGGCGCTCGAAAATCATTTCGCGGCTCTGAAAATCAGGAAAGAAATAGGCGACAAGCAAGGAATTGCAGATTCTTACAACAACATTGGAACTGTTTTTGGCGAGGAAAATAATAGCGACATGGCGCTGGAAAATTTTTTCGCTGCACTTAAGATACAAAAAGAAACAGGAGACAAACAGGGCATTGCTGATTCTTACATTAATATTGGAAGTAATTATTCTAGTCACGGGATCTACGATAAAGCCTTGGAAAACTACTTCTCTTCGCTTAAAATTTTTGAAGATATAGATGACAAACAGGGCATTGCCACTTCTTTCTATAACATTGCCTGTGTATATTCAGACAAATTAAATTATGCCGAGGCAAGTGTATGGCTTCAAAAAGGACTAGTACTTGCTAAGAAAATTGAGTCAAAATATTTAGAAATGTCATTGTTTCAAGGTCTGTCAGAGGTGAGTGAAAAAATGAAAGATTACAAAAAGGCATATCGATACCATTTATCCTATTCTCAAATCAAAGATTCAATTTTCAGTGAAAAGTCCAGCAAACAGTTAGCCGAACTGCAAACCAAATACGAAACTGAAAAAAAAGAAAGACAGATTAAATTTCTGGAAAATGAGAATAAATTCAAAGTGCTTGAGATTGCAGAACAACAACAGCAACTGTTTAATCACCGGATTTTATTTTCAGTTTTCTTTGCCGGAATCATTTTTATTATTGCAATAAGTCAGCTGCTGATTTCCAGGAATAGAATACGGCAAAAAGAAATTTTGAAAACAGAACTTCTTAAACAGAGGGAACAACAGACTAATGCAATCATTGAAACACAGGAGCAGGAGCGTAAACGCATTGCTCAGGATTTGCACGATGGAATAGGACACAAGCTGACGGCTATAAAAATTAATTTTGAAAAATTCATCGAAGACCTTGATACGATTTCACCGGAAAAAAGAATTATTTTTGAACAAACGGAAAACATTTTGGATGAAACACATAAAGAAGTACGTACAATGTCTCACTCGATGATGCCTAAAGCACTTCAGGAGAGTGAACTTGCCGATGCTGTTTCTGATTTGCTGGAGCAAACACTAACAAATTCAAAAATAAAATACCTATATAAAAAAGATCCGATTGCTGGATTGCCATCATCTGTTCAGACATGCTTGTACCGCGTTTTACAGGAATTGCTTAACAATATTCTTAAACATGCTCAGGCATCAGAAATATCGGTACAGATTTTTAAAAATAAGGATACTGTTATTATGATGGTGGAAGATAACGGAAAAGGTTTTCAGGAAAATAACAATACTGTTAATGGAATTGGGTTACATAATATTGCTGGACGGGTAAACGCTTTAAAAGGAGTTTTTATGATTGAGCCAAGTCCTGTTAATGGAACAATAGCAACAATTAGAATTCCTGTTTAATAACTGGGCGCAGAACCAATAAAAAAATTGATATGATAAAAAAGCAAATACAAATATTGATAGTAGACGACCATCAGATTATTATTGATGGAATAAAATCTCTATTGGCGAAGATGAGCAATCTGGCTGTTGTTGCTGAAGCAAATAATGGGAAAGATGCAATCGAAGTTTTAAATAAAATCAAGGTTGATATAGTGCTGCTGGATATTGAAATGCCGGGAATTAACGGCTGGGATACAGCTAAAATAATTACTTCCCGTTTTCCGCATACAAAAGTAATTGCTCTTACCTCCTACAGTGAAAAAGCCATCATAAAAAAAATGTTGAACGCTGGTGCATCAGGGTACATTTTGAAAAATATAAAAAAAGAAACGCTTATAGAAGCAATAACTGTTGTACACAGAGGTGAAAGATATTTCAGCACTGAAATTTCACTTGCGCTTCTGAAGCCATCGGCGGAAGAAAGTATTCCGCAAAAACAAATATCCTCCTCCGGGCATTCACTTTCGCCAAGAGAAATTGAAATCTTAAAACTTATTGCGGCCGGTTTATCCAATAACGAAATAGGAGAAAAATTATTCATCAGCCATAAGACTGTAAATGCTCACCGCGAAAACATTATGAAGAAACTTAACCTGCATAATATTGCAGGGCTTGTCAGATTCGCAATCGACAATGGGCTGATTGAGTGAGTGTTGTGCCATTCATTTATGAGCTGCACAGCCAAACGCAGATTGCAATTTCCTCTAAATCTCAATCTTTACACTGAATTACTGCAATAGCCCTGCAAAATTAGGGCTATTACCCTATTGTCCATTTCCGGCACTAAACATAACTTTGCTCACTCATCTCAGAAAAACGGGGCGATACCTAAAAACCAAACGTAATAATTTAAACCCAGACAAAATGAAAAAACAGCTGCAAATTGCCGCAGCAGTAACAATCATATTTTCAGCAATAAAACGACAACAGTTACAACAAATAATATGACTCCTTTAAATAACCAATGGAGCGCAGAATCGATAAACCGGGATTCTTATTTAGGAGCACAAAATGTTATTTTTCAATTTGAGTGTTCATTCTTGAACTTACGGGTGGGACTGGACAAGGAATAAAATTGGAAATTTACAATGTGCTGGGGGAAAAAATTTACTCGAAAAATTTTAGACAACAAACATCAACTGAAATAGATCTTTCTAACTACCCCAAAGGAATATAAATTGTTGTATTCCTATTTGAAATTTCAACTAATGATTGATAATCTTTTTATTATTTTCACCGGATATATAAAACAAAAATGAGTTTTTACCATCCTCAAATCTTTAAACTATGAAAACAAAAATAAAAACTGTGAAAACAATACTACTTGCATTAAGCACCCTTGTATTGATCGTAACAAACGGATGGGGAAAGAGTTCGAATAACCAAGCCGTCCTTAAAAACAAATACCCGCAATTAACAAATAGTCTTTCAAAAGAAGAAAATGGTAGTAGTCCGCTTTTTAGAATTCTTTCTAATTCTGCGAAAATTGACGTTAAGAAAGATATTAGAAATGCTGTTTTTCTTGAGTTAGACTTTGCAGAACTAACTCGAGTTATGAAAACAAAATCTCCCTTGTATACCCTAACCTTACCTGTTTCTGAAAACAGCGAGATTACATTTGCCCTCCATGATGCAAAAATTGTAACCGACAATTTTTCTATTATCACAGAAAAAAACGAAAAAGTTAAATACACACCCGGACTATATTATCAAGGAACCGTTTCTGGGGTAAACCCTTCTTTGGCGGCATGGAGTATGTTTGATAATTCTATTATGGCCGTTTTTTCATATAACAATGAAAACTATACATTAGGGTTATGGAATGATAAATCCAATATCAATAACAATATTTACATTTTATACAAAGACAGCGATGCGCTATTTGCGCAGAAATTAAAATGCGAAGTAGATGATGATTTGCCTAAAAAATTATCTGACAATAGTAATCCAGGACATTTATTAAGCAACCAATGTGTTAAGATATATTTTGAAGCTGATTATCAAATGTTTTTAGATAAGGGAAGTGTAATAAATGTTGGTAATTATGTTACCGGAATATTTAATTTTACTCAG
>CAISYK010000837.1 GCA_903889605.1 uncultured Bacteroidota bacterium | reverse complement strand
TAAATGAAAGATTATCAATATTCGTAATTGAAGAAAATGAAACATTATTTATTGATATGCATCCTTTTTGAATTTTTAGTAAAAGTTGAAATAGTAATTTAAAATAATACGACCATTATTTATTTTACGAACTATGTTTTATAATTATTGTTTAATGGTCTTTTGTGGTATTATCAATTAAAAAATAACTTAATGACTATGGAAAAGAAACGAATATTGATACTCAGAGCCTGCGGAATAGCGGGAGAAACTAAAGAGTGTGATAATATAAAATCTCAATCAGAACTTTATGACCTTGAGGTTCACGACTTCTGCCCTACAACGAATAAAGAACTATTTGAAATTCTCAACAAAGGCATTACGTATGACTACATCTATTTAAGTTCGCATGGAAGTGAATCTGGCTTTGGCAACGAGGCAGAGACTCTTGATATTCTTTGGTTTGACTTTGGGGTAGAATTGTGTAGTTCGATGTGTATGAAAGAGGATTGTATTGTAATGCTTTCATGTTGTAGAGGAGGACTCAATCA
This sequence comes from uncultured Bacteroidota bacterium, assembly GCA_903889605.1. Lineage (GTDB taxonomy): Bacteria > Bacteroidota > Bacteroidia > 2-12-FULL-35-15 > 2-12-FULL-35-15 > 2-12-FULL-35-15. The sequence goes on along the minus strand of CAISYK010000837.1, from coordinate 6,896 downwards.
AGTTGCTTATGATTTGTTTTATTGTTGCACCAAAATTGCATACATTGTGGGGCCTCGACAAAGCTTGTACCCCCATGACATGCTTATTAGTTTTAACATTCTTCTCTATAATTTGGAGCATAGGAATGTAGACCCAATTGTAGCATGTGAAAAAATCAAACAAGGAACTGACATAAGGTTTATTTGTTTCGACCGCCTTGAAACAGAAGCAGAAACTGGTTATATTATGCGCATCAATGAATACCAAAGACAATGGAAAGAGACTTTAAATGAGGCTCGAGAAAAAGCTCACGAACCATTGGTTGACATTGAAACTGAAAACCAGATTGTAGAAAATAAAATAGATGAAAAATAATGCACAATGGGTTGTTTATTTTACGTTGCAACTACAACGAATTGGGTGTAACGAACTGAGTACAACACACTAGGTACAACGAACTGGGTATAACGATCTGGGTACAACGAACTAGGTATAACGAACTGGGTACAACGAACTGGGTACAACGAACTGGGGTGTAACGTACTTTGTTTATAGGGCTATTAGACCGTTGCGTTTAAATTATAGAGACTTGGATTTTTCTTTAATTCGTAATTCGACTTAAAGAAAAACCTGCCACCAACATCACCTAAATGTTATAGCCGTTTATAGTAAGCTTCATCATTTAAGTCCGCAATGAAAATAGGGCGTGGCAAAAACATTTCACAGCGGAAGAAAATTATTTTTTATTTGTTTTTGCCACTTGTAATTTTATAATTTTGTTTACGAAGCCGGCCATAAACGCCAAGCCACTCGTTGGCTGTAATTGTAAAAAAAATGAAAATACCAGCCTGACTGACAATGAATTACAACCAGACAACTGGCGAGAAATTGACTGACATACAGATATGCCGACATTCGATCCGACCAAGAAAGAATTAATTTTTGCGCCAACGCACTTAAAAAAGAAAAAAAATGCCGACACTCAATTTTTTGTCACGGTTTTTGTTCCACGCTTCGTTTAGCACTTTTGCTGTTTATTTATAATTATGCGTAGAGAAAATACGCATAATTATAAATTGGCTATGCCACCAACAGCAAAAGAGCTAAACCCTGCCCACAAAACAAAAACACGCGCCAAAAAATTCTGCTTGCCCGCGAGTGCTTCGTAGACAGCTATATTTTCATTTCGAAAAAAATATTTTTAGGGAAAGAACACTTGAAACAATTATCACTCCAAACCAAATTATTGTCTAACTTTATTCATCGGAACATGAAAACAATTACAACACTAATAATGCTAAATATGAAAACAATTCTACCACTTCTTTTTGCTGTCTTGATTTCGACCGCTACATACTCGCAAGGTGTAATAACCCCATTGCAAGACTGGAAAAAAAGTAACGGAGAGCAGAATGGAATTTATAAAAGTAAAATCGCAACGGATAACTCAAACAATGTGTATGTTGCAGGTGCTACTGCGAATGGAGCAACATCCGATATATTAGTAGTCAAATACAACGCATCCGGCGTACAGCAATGGGTACAACAATACAATGGAGCTGGTAGCGGAGAAGATGTCGCCACAGGCCTATGTGTTGACAACAATGGAAACGTTTATATAACCGGCTATACAACAGGAACAGTCCTGAATCCGACCAACGTTGATTTGGTTACTATCAAATATAATAGCAATGGAACACAGCAATGGTTGTCAACATACGATGACACAAGCAATGCGTATGATGCAGGAGCAGACATAACCGTTGATAATAATGGGATGGTATACGTAACAGGAACGAGTTATAATGCAAGCGCAAATAGCGATATTATTACAATTAGGTATGACCCTATCGGAACACAACAATGGGTAAAACGTTACAACCATACCACCAATTTGAATGACGAAGGTGTTAAAATATCGATACGCAATAATAGTGTCGTTGTTTCAGGCATTGTTCAAACTAATGGAACGACTTATAAATTCGGTGTTATTCAATATGAAGATATCACAGGATTCCAAACTGGTCTAACAATAAATAATACAAGTTCTTCAGGAACAGACCAAGTAAATGATATGGTGCAGGATGCACTTGGAAATACGTACATTGCTGGAGCAATTCCCGTTACCGGACAGGGCTATGATTACAGCATTCTGAAATTAAATCCTAGCCTCGTTATTATTTGGCAAAGTACCTATAATGGCAGCGACAATTTAGATGATATTGCAAAAGGCATTCAGGTGGACACTTCTGGTAATGTGTTTGTAACAGGTTATACCACTAGCAGCGCAGGAGGAAAAAATTTTGGCACTTTAAAATACAACAGCTCTGGCATACAGCAATGGATACAAACCTATAATGATACGCTGAACGGTGATGATGAATCAAACGCGTTGGTATTGGACGATTCAGCCAATTGTTTTGTAACAGGTTACACGAAAACTGATACTATTAATAATCAGGCTGATTACGATTATTATACCATTAAATACAACAACAGCGGTACACAGCAATGGGCAAGGAGTACAGACAGTGATGTGCATTTATCAGATAAAGCAACAGGGCTTGCCATTGATAACACCGGATCTATACTAATAACAGGGCAGAGTGCTTTAACAACAGGTACTTACCAATATCTGACAACTAAATACATTGAGAAAAATATCATTACTCCAACAGATTACAACAATGAACCCACAGGAAATAATTTTTTATTTTACAAAAATAGCGGACAGCTTGTAAATGACTCATCCCAAGCAATACCCGCTGTTAAGTATTATACAAACAACACCTCTCCAAGGTATTACATTACCAATAACAGCTACAGTTTTGTATTTGCACATGTGGACACAGTTGCTTCTACTCAGGACACCTTACAGCGTATTGACCTTACATTTGATGGTACAAACGCTATGTCTGTTTTCAAAACATACCCATTAGAAGAAAAAGCAGAATACCTAAATTACTTTTTACCACAATGCCCTGATGGCATTACAGGAGTCCATGGCAACCAACGCCTGATAACTCCCAATATATATCACAATATTGACCTTGAATATTCCAGTAATCAAAATGGTGCTAAATATTATTTTATAGTTAAGCCTGGCGGTAATCCTGAAAGTATACAATTGAATTATACCGGTGCAAGTTCCTTTAGTTTAGATGAAAACACCAACGCCCTAACGATTAACAGCTTAATAGGCAGCATTACTTACAACCGACCAACAGTTTATCAACTAAGCACTACTAATACAATCATCCCTATCACTGGCTGGACGGCTGATTGGCAAATAAATGGTGTTGTTGATAATAAATATAAATTCAATATTGGAGCGTATGACTCTACAAAGGCTTTGATTATTGAGGTATTTCAGGGAAATGGGGTAAGTAGCCCTGCTGCAGGTGCCAATTTGGACTGGAGTACATTTTACGGAGGATCTCAAGGAGAAGCATTGTACGATATCACAACCGATGCTGTAGGAAATTCTTATACCTCAGGAGTATCCCATAGTGTTGATTTTCCAATAACGACAGGAGTAGTACAGGCTGCTTTAAATTTGGATGAAGATGTTATTGTAATAAAGTTTGATGGAACTACACTCAATAATACCTGGGCAACATACTATGGGGGTTCGGGCAAGGAAAGGGGGAATGGGATATCCGTTGATGCAAACCAAGAAGTTTACGTTGCAGGATATACCACATCAAATGATTTTCCTATTTTGAATCCGACACAAGCATTTGGTGGTGGTTTTGATGGATTTGTCTTTAAACTAAATGCCTCAGGGACGGCAAGGGGTTTTTCAACTACTTATGGAGGATTGGGAGATGAATGGTTTTACGATATAGCAAAAGACAATATCGGAAACGTTTATGCTGTTGGCAGAACATACCAATCTGGTAATGTTGTTCCATTAATTCCACAAGCTGGGACAACTTCGTATTCCAGTGGGGTTGGTTTAATTTTAAAATTAAGTACAGGTGGCGTAACAAAATGGGCAACTAGATTCGGAGGCACATATTATTGTAATATAAATGGAGTTGAAGTTGACCAAGCAAACAATGTATTTCTTACAGGAACAACTAGGAGCTCAGGTTTTATTCAAACAAACCCCAATTTTGTTCATCCTTTTGGTGGGACTGGAACTGATGTTGATGCATTTATTACCAAATTAAATACTGCAAATAATATTGTTTGGTCTTCTTATTATGGAGGCAATGGAGTTGATGTAGCGAAAAGAATTGCTACTAATAGCAATGGGGATATTGCAATTGTAGGAGGAACAGTAAGTACATCAGGCTTTCCTGTTAAAAATTATCCTACCGGAGGAAATAGTTACGGTGGAGATGCAGGAACTCTTCTTGCAGGAGATGAATTTGGCGATGGGTTCGTTGCAGTGTTTTCCAATGACGGCCATCATCTATTTGGAACCTATTATGGAGGAAATAGTAATGATGAATGTTTTGGAGTTTGTTTTGATGCAGGAAATCAACTCTACGTTTCTGGATATACAACCAGTAACAATAACTCATTTTTAATTCCAACCACTAATGCTTCAGGTACTTATGCAGTTAACACAATCACAGGAACAACTGATGCATTTGTTTCCTGTTTTAATACTAGCTATCACCAAATTTGGGGAACTTATTTTGGTGGTAATGATGTCGAAACGTGTTATGGAATCACGGCATTCCAAAGCAGTAAATTATATTTAGCTGGCGTAACCCAAAGCCTCGGGACAGGAGCTCCTTCACCTTTTCCATTAAAAAACTTGATCCTTAATGTATCTTATTATCAAGATCAATTGAATGGGAATAATTTTGGTTTTGGAGCCTCAGATGGATTTGTTTCAAGATTTGATTTAACACCTGTTGTTATTGCGGCTAATGATGCTGTAAATTCAGATGAATCAGGTATCCGCATTTATCCAAATCCATGTAATAGTGAATTCAATTTATCTATTGATCTAACTAACATCCAAAATAGCATTACAATAAATGTTTATAATATTATTGGAGAGAAAATTCATTCTGAAACTATTAATAATCCACATTCAAGTACTCAAAGTGTAATTGATTTATCGAGTTTAAGTTCTGGTATATACATATTGCAGGTTAAGATGGATGATGGAATCTACAGCAAAAAAATAATAAAAAATTAACCTAAAATGAAAGTTCATAAATTAAATGTCTGTTTCTTTCTGTTTATTATTTTTTCTGCACCGATAAAGGCTCAGAACTGGACTATAATAGACACTTCCATTACCCATACCAATGGCGCGTTACGTAGTGCCTTTTTCACAAACGATTCAACAGGTTATGTAGTTGGAGGATGGGGAGGTGTTGGAGGTGTAATATTAAAAACAACAGATGCAGGTATTCATTGGAATTTAAAAATTGTAAACAAGGATTTAGAATGTGTTTATTTTCCATCAAAAGATACGGGTTACGCAGTTGGGCAAAGCCATACCATTATGAAAACCATTGACGCTGGTACGACATGGATGTATCAATTTGCGCCTCCGTTATCTACTTTATATTCGGCAATGTCTGTTTGCTTTATTAATAATGATACTGGATTTGTCGGATTAAAAAATGGGCCGGGATACGCTTTTTTAAAAACTTATAATGGTGGTGCTAACTGGATAAACGACATAAGTGATACTGTTCATGCAAATGTTTTTTTTAAATTAAATGACAGTAGTATCTGTGGTATTTACGGGAAATTTTCAAAAACAACAAATAAAGGAGCAACTTGGACAAATTATCCCATCCCACCAAACACAAATACCAGTAAATCTCTATTTTTCATAAACGATACTGTTGGGTTTGCAACGCTTGATAAAAACAGTGGCAGTCCATGTTATAATTATAGCAGTCTTATCAAAACAACAGATGGTGGACAAACATGGACTGAAACAAATTATGATTGTGATTTTATTTTTTCACTTGTTTTTCCAAGCAACAAAATTGGTTTTATGCTAGGCAGTTTAACAATTGGAGGGCCAAGAAAAATATGGAAAACAACAAATGGTGGCAATACATGGCTATTGTCAAGTTATCCAGTTGGGGCAGGATATGATTCTACTTCCGGATATGGATTAAATATGATATGTACGGATACCAATACATGTTATATTCTAACAAATTATGGAGCCATTATAAAAACGACAAACGGTGGAGGAACCAATTGGACGGCTTCTGTTCTGGAAGAGAAAAAATTAACAGAGGAGTTATCTCTTTATCCCAATCCAGCACAATCTCAACTAACAATTGAATTTGAATTAGCTGAAACAAAAAATGTTTCCATTGAAATAAGAAATATTTTAGGACAAACAGTTACCACAATTAATAACAGGGTATTTCCATATGGAAAAAATAAAATTGAAATTGATGTAAGTGAATTTTCAAAAGGCTTGTATTTTATACAATTGCAACGTGAGAACAAAATTGTTAGTAAGAAGTTTGTGAAGGAATGACCATTTTACTGTGACCGTTGGGTTACGAACCAAGGGTTATGGCCACTTTATATTAAGACAGCAACATATTTAGACTGTTCTGTTTAATAAGCTGTTGAGACAAAGAACACATGAAAAATTATTTAAAAGAGAATCTAGAATTGCCTACGCTCCTATTTCTGTCATACTTTTGCCCGTACACTTTTAGCACATTGCCGTCCTCGTTCCTGCGGTCGGCAAAGAGCTAAGCCAACACTCAAACAAAAAGATATGCCAAAAATTCAACCGCACAGCAAATTAAATAAAAAGGCCATCGCTTTGCAAAAATTAAATCTTGCGACCGCTCAAAATGCGACAACGCAGCCCCACACTGCAAGACAGAGCCTAAAAAAAAGAAACAACTACAGCCAACATCGGCTAAGCTCTACAGCCGTTAATAGTCAGCCAGAGCATTTGAGT
>CAISYK010000836.1 GCA_903889605.1 uncultured Bacteroidota bacterium | reverse complement strand
GAAGGAGAAATGAAAAAATAGTTTGTTTTGTTTTAGTTAGTATCTCTCAAATCCCCCTCTAAATTTTTTAGAGGGGGATTTGCTGTTTTATACAGTTGAATTTTTATCGTAAATTAAGATAGCCTGCTGAAATGAGGCATGTACTATTTCCTGAGTTTTTTGTAAGACATTTATAAATTAGGGCATAGCTATCCTGTGTCTGTCCTTGCTTTAAAAGTTTCACGCAAAGGCCGCAAAGAAATAAAACACACAAAGGCCGTAGTTTTTGTTTTGTGAATTTATTAGACATCTTTGCGAAATGCTTTGCATTTTTTGCGTGAAAAGATTCTTTATAGATATAAAAGACCAACTTTGTTTGTTGTGAATAGATAAACTTTTTCCGAATATTTGATTGAAGTATAAAGCCCGTCCCTTTTGTTTTTAAGTAAGGAAAATACCAAAAATGAATTGTATCAGCATAATTATTTTTGTTTTTATTAATTGAACTCGGGTTATTTATATCGAAAATATTAACTTTGGCGCAATTAAAAATAAATAATATGCCCAAAATATCTTTTAAAGGCAATACTATGCCTTCATCTCCAATACGAAAGTTAGTTCCATATGCTGAAATTGCAAAAAAAAACGGCCGTAAAATATATCATTTAAACATTGGTCAGCCGGATATTGAAACTCCAAAAATAATGCTGGACGCTATTAAAAATGCTGATATCAAAGTTTTGGAATATTCACATTCCGCCGGATTTGAGTCATACCGGAAAAAGTTAGCCGACTATTATCAGAGTTTTAATATTAATGTTGATTCTAACGAAATAATTATTACTACCGGCGGTTCTGAGGCTATTCAAATTGCAATGATGGCCTGCTTTAATCCTGGAGATGAAATTATTATTCCTGAACCTTTTTATGCCAATTATAATGGTTTTTCATGCGCATCAGGCGTTATAGTGAAGCCAGTGAAATCCTTTATTGAAACAGGCTTTGCTTTGCCTCCGATTTCTGAATTTGAAAAATTTATTACACCAAAAACAAAAGGGATCATGATTTGTAACCCTGGAAACCCTACTGGTTATTTGTATTCAAGGGAGGAGCTGGAATTGCTGAAAGAATTGGTTTTGAAGTATGATTTATTTTTACTTTCTGACGAAGTATACCGTGAGTTTTGTTATGACGGTAAAGAGTATGTATCTGTGATGCATTTGAAGGGTATTGATAATAATGTTGTTTTGCTCGATTCAATTTCGAAACGCTACAGTGCATGCGGAGCACGTATAGGAGCATTAATTTCTAAGAATAAAGAGCTAATGACAGCCGCAATGAAATTTGCGCAGGCACGTTTAAGCCCCCCCACATTTGGACAAATAGGAGCGGAGGCAGCATTAAATACCCCGAAAGAATATTTTGATAAAGTACAAAAAGAATATGTTGAGCGCAGGGATTTTTTAATTGAAGCATTAAACAAAATAGAAGGAGTATTTTGTCCGAAACCAAGCGGAGCGTTTTACTGCATAGCCCGTCTGCCGATAGATAATTCTGATAAATTCTGCCAATGGTTATTGGAATCATTTGAATACAATGGCGAAACAGTAATGTTAGCCCCTGCTACCGGATTTTATTCAACATCTGGTTCAGGAACAGATGAAGTTAGATTAGCTTATGTTTTAAATAAAGAAGACTTGAAAAATGCAATGATCTGCCTTGAAAAAGCTTTGAAGGTTTATCCTGGCAGGACAATTTAAAACCCCATGGTTAAAAAATGTTCTTTTTACTGACCATTTTTTGCAAATAGGATATGTTGTATTGTAATGAAGTAAATGATGGTTATTAAATGCAGTCAGTGTAAATAAAAACTTAAAATTTTAATTACCGTTTTTATTTTTTATTCAAAGCGGGGTGTGTTAATACTAATGGTCAAATCAAGCATTGTTAAGTTTGTTCAGGCATCTCATAAAAGCATCACGCATTCCTTCAAACTGAGTTTCTTTTTCAAATTGGTTTGATTGGTGAGCTTCGTTGACAGTTTCATTAGAATGCACAATTTGTTGATTTAACCATTGCACAATTTGTTGTTTTTGCTCAGGATTCATGTTATATAATTTTTAAATGCCGATTCATTAACATTTATTAGGATTTTTCTTTTTCTCCATTTGTATTGACATACTTTATTAAAAATATCATAAAAGCATCACGCATTCCTTCGTAGTGTAATTCCCTGCCGTAATTATTTGATTGGCGCGCTTCCTTGATGGACTTTGTCAAATACCCAATCTGCTGATTCAGCCAATTTACCATTTGGTGTAATTGCTCAGGGGGCATAGGCCGAAGTTTAGATGTTAATACTGTAACTTAAATTTGCAGCTTTTGGCGTAATCGGTAAAGTGAAAGGTGCAAACTATTTTCGGCTGGTTCTACGGCAGCAATAATTATTTAGTTTCATACTATTCCAAAATTGTTAATTTTTAAAGATATTTGTCAACTGCTTTATTAACAATTTGTTATTTATGTTTGTGGATGTTGTTTATAGGTAGTTATTCAGAGTGTTGTTTTTGGGGTGAGAAAATATTTTAATTGCTTAAAT
>CAISYK010000835.1 GCA_903889605.1 uncultured Bacteroidota bacterium | reverse complement strand
TGTTTGATCAATTACACCAAAAGATAAGCCAAACAATAAACGCGTATCAGCATTCAAATTAAGCCTGTAAGAATAATATATATTGCCGGAAGTCCTATTAGTAATACCCTTTCTGTCACTTATCAAACCTAAGCCTAAGCCTACTTTTTTTTCCAATAAATTCCCGTCAATAGTAAAAATGGTTAATTGCGGAGCATCTTTAAAATCAGTCCATTGGGCGCGGCTGATTAACATAACATTTACATCATCGCTAGAACCTGTAAAAGCGGGGTTATAAACCATCGGCTTATAAAAAGAGTGGCTATACATGCCTATTTGCTGGGCATTTGCAAAGCTGCAAATAAAAACAAATAATGCTGCTGTAAAACCTTTTTTCATTTTAACTTATACTATAACTTTTTTAAAATAGTTTCCCAAAAGCCCTTCACAACTGCCACAATAGGGAGTATACGCCAGGTGTAATTCAAAAAACAATAAAAAAACTTTTTTTAAGTAAAAAGCGCTCCGATTGCCTTTCCTCTTTGCGAGGGACTAAGAGGGGTTCTACTTGCTTCTTAAAATATCCACTGATCCTTTATTAATTTTACCGGAATCCACAAAGCGGAGTACATAAAAATACGTGCCGTCAGGTAATTCTGAGCCATTATACGTTCCCTGCCAATCATTTGTATATCCTTTTTTAGTATATACCAGATTACCATAAATATTATAGATAAAAACTTCATTATCAGGATAATTTTGAATGTCATTAATAAACCATGTGTCATTAATTCCATCGCCGTTGGGTGTGAAAAGATTAGACACAAAACCGCTGAACTCAAGCAGGCGAACTGTAATTAAAACGCTGTCCGTACTGACACATGAGTGATTATCAGTTACCGTAAGGAGGTATAAAGTTGTTGCTTGAGGGGAAGCTGCCGGCTTAAAAATGTGTATGCTGTCAAGGCCTAAAGATGGAGTCCATAAGGCTGTTCCATTCCCCGTTCCGTTTAAAATTACTGATTGCCCTTGTATAATAGTTGTATCGTTACCGGCGTTTACCGGATTAGGAACTATTGTTATTGCTGCAAACCCGGAAGTATCTGAATTACAAGTTCCGTTTTTTACAATTGCTTTATACAAAGTTGTTTGTATTAAACCGCTGTAGGCTTGAGAATTGGTAGTATTTGAAATCGGACTCCATGTGCTTCCGTTATTTGCCGAGGACTGCCAGCCTGAAACAGTTCCAACATTGCCGGTTAAGGTAAGTGTGCTGCCATTAATGCCAGGACAAACAGTATCACTGCTTAATATGTTTCCGGCAACAGAAATTGAATCAAAAGTAAAAGAAGCCTGGGCGGATGTATCTGACGGACAGTTTGTGCCATTTTTTACGATAGCCCAATAAATAGTATTTTGATTGATATTAGGATGGTTTATCGATGCGGCTGTGCCTGGTAATGAGGTCCAGGAAACTCCTCCGTTTGTTGAGTATTGCCAATAAAGTGTGTCGCTGATATTGCCTGTTAAATTAAGCACACCGGTGCCGGTACCAGGCGATATGCAAAACGTACCGCCTCCGCTTATCGCTCCGCCTATGCTTGGTGCATAAATATCAATGCAGGACATAGTTGAAGAATCAGGAGGAAATACTCCGTTTTGGACTATTGCCCTGAAACAAGTAGACTGCATAAGACTGTTATAACTTTGAGAAGCCGTTATATTATAAATTGTAGCCCAGCTTATGCCGCCATTTATTGAGGATTCCCACCTTATAATATTACCAGTGTAAGTACCGAAATCTAAATTTACAAAGCCTGCATTTGCTGCAGCACAATATATGGCCGCTCCTGATGTAGTGCCGCCCACAGATTGAGCTGTCGCTTTTGTTGAAGATAATAACGCAGTAAATACAAAAAATATATAAAACAAAAACAGTAATCCTTTACTGATAAAACACTTCATTATAATTATTTTGAGGTTCGCGCCAATCTTATGCCTCAACTTCGCGCAGGTTAAAATATGCAGGGAAGTTGTCATTTACTCAACAAAAATATATAAAAAAAATCGTTTTTTAAAAGAGCTTAGGACATTCGTCTTAAAAATGTATTAAAGTATTATTCAGCCTAAATCATATTATGTTAAGTTTTTGGATATAAAATTATTGCCCAAAGCTCAAATATAGTTTACAAACTCATTGAAACGACACACTAAAAAGGCATGGCAATTAATTGGATGAGAGTGTATTTTATTCTCATAAGGGAAGAAAATTTTCTAATTCAATTCTTAGTGGTCTGCTTTGGAAGTGATTTGCTAATCATGCCAATGTAATGGTTCGCATGGCTTTGGTTTTGCGCCTGCCAAAGGCGTTTGCTATTCCGCACTTAATGTTACTGCAAATGTGCTTCCAACTCCTAATTCGCCGTCAACGTTGATGTTTCCGCCTTGCGCTTCAATAAACTCTTTGCTGATAGAAAGTCCTAATCCTGTTCCGGCTTTGCTGCTGCCTGGAATCTGAAAATATCTGGTAAAAATTTTTTCTTTATATTTTGATTCAATACTTTTACCAAAATCTCTAATGGAAAAGATAACGCTGCCGGCACCTTTTTTAACCTCGATTAAAATTTCGCTTTTTTCGTGCGAATACCGAATGGCATTTGTTTAAAGGTTGATCAACACCCATGTTGTTTTTTCGGCATCTGCTTTTATTAATGGTAAATTTTAGTGAACTAAAAAAAGACAACAAAACCATTTATAAAGTAAACAATACCAATTGCTCCTATAATAATACTAATCGCCCAAAGCATTTTCTTCTTTGTGAGAGCCGAAATGGATGAAAGTAAAATAGAAACTTGTAAAAAAATAACGGCAATACCAAATCGTTCAGAATGAATTTTTGATTCATCCCTCACATTCTCAAAATTTTCAGCTTCTTTATTTATTTGCACTTTTTCTTCATCATACATTTTTATTTTTCCGGTATAAGAATCTATTCGTTTTTGAAGCTCTTCCGCATTTGTTTTGTTTGAAACATTACTCAGCTGAAGTTCAAGATTCTCTTTTTGCATTTCATAAAGATACAATTTGATGCTTTTAGACTGGTAATAAGCCCATTGGTCGGATGCCTTTGATTGACTCAATAGCGACTTTGTGCTGTAGCCTCCGCCTTTAAATGTTGAAAGCGTTGCGCAAACAGCTATCAAAACGGTTGTAAAAGATAAATAATTTAGCCACTTTTCTTTTTTTTCGTCTGCCATAATAACATTGATGAATTAGAAGTTTTTTGTTTAAAGTTTTCCAGTAAAATAGAATTATTACTGAATACAATCTTAAGAATATGTTTGTAATCATTAATACCCAAAAGGAAACTTTTGGACTAAAATATATTTGCATTTTGTATAATATTCGCAGAAAACGTGAAAATGCGTTTACTATTCCACGCTATTTAATGTTACTGCAAATGTGCTTCCAACTCCTAATTCGCTGTCAACGTTGATGTTTCCGCCTTGCGCTTCAATAAACTCTTTGCTGATAGAAAGTCCTAATCCTGTTCCGGATTTGCTGCTGCCTGGAACCTGAAAATACCGGGTGAAAATTTTTTCTTTATATTTAGATTCAATGCCTTTACCAAAATCTCTAATGGAAAAGATAATGTTTCCGACTTCTTTTTTAACCTCGATTAAAATTTCACTTTTTTCGTGCGAATACCTAATGGCATTGGTCAAAAGATTGATTAATACCCATGTTGTTTTTTCAGCATCTGCTTTTATCAAGGGTAAATCTTTGTCCGTTTTTACTTCCAACTTGATTTGCTTTTGTTCAGCCTGACCTTTTACTGCGTCTAAGGCGTATTGGAGTATTTTAGAAGGGTCGCTATTCTGAATGGAAAGCTGGATGTTACCTGTTTCTACCTGGGATAAATTAAGCAATTCACTTGTTATTTTTAGTAAACGGTTCCCATCATCTTTTATACTTTCAACAAGCTGTTTTTGTTCCTCATTAAGCGCTCCGGTGTTTTTGTTTTCTAATAACTGCAAGCTTGCTTTAATGGTTGAAATAGGGGTTTTAAGTTCATGGGAAATAGTTGCTATGAAATTGGTTTTAGCGAAATCCAATTCTTTAAAGGGTGTAATATTTCTTAAAACAATGAAATGACCGATATGCTTCTGTTCTTTTTCACCTGTTGGAGTGATGGTAATATCAACAATCTCTTTATCAAAATAACTCTCTTTATTATCAGCATATATTTTCATTGGTTTTTTATCCTGTTTACCTTCTTTAGAAGGCATTAATTCCTGAACAATCGAACGCATCAAATCATTTCTTACAGCAATATCCTGAGCGAATTTCCCGGTCAATTCTTCAATCTTCATTCCAAGAATTTTTAATGCCTCGTCATTTACAAACAAAATTATTTTTTTTTCATCAAGGCCGATTACCGGATCGTGCATATTGTTTATTAAAGTTTCCATGCGCTTTTTCTCAAACATAATCGTTGAAAGGCTGCTGTTATTATATTCCTCCAGTTTTTGAGCCATTGTGTTAAAAGCAACAGCTAATTCGCCAAATTCGTCATGTCCTTCAAAATGCACTCTTTCTGAATATTTTTCGGCGGCTATCTGTTTGATGCCTTCTGTTAATTCCCTGATTGGGTTAGAAATATTGCCTGGTAAATTAATAAGTAAAATAAATGCAATCAAAAAACAAAACGTCCCAGTAAGTGCAATCCACCAGATTGCATCATTTGCGGTCCGTTTTGCTATATCACTCTTACGTTGGATTGCCTGCATGTTCAACAGCATAATATCTGCTAGGTCTTTTCTGATTGAAATATAAATTAAGCTGTCATTTGGATTTGATTTGACATTTTCAAAATCTTCTGATAGTTTGTCAGTAAGCTCTCTTTCACCTATTTCCGTTATATTATTTTTTTGACTAATTAAATTTTCTGAAAACTTTTTAATGCTTTTTGAGGTTGTAATATCTTCGTCTAATGCAATTATCATATTGCGGGAATAGTTCAGCGTGTTGTAATTAGCAACTAAAATGTTTTGTGTGTCTTTGCTCAATGCATTAATATAAAACGTTCCTAAACCAGCAAGAAGGATGATGCAGAGGAATAACAGGCCAACACCTAATGTTAGTTTTGCTTTTATTTTCATGACAATATAATTATATCAATATCTAATAATTCAAAATTCTTCAGCAGTTCATTAAACTTATTAGTGGCAATAATAAATGCTAATAAATTGAGGTGCGGTTTACCAATGCAGATTGTTGTTATATCTCTTTCTTGTGCCACTTCTGTAATTGCGTTCGCAATATTTTTGCTTTCTTTTTTTATTATTTCTGCTCCTAATTCGGCTGCAAGTTTATAGTTGTTAATCAGATGCCGCTGTTTGTCCAATGCTATTTTATCTAAACTTTCTTTAGGTGTCTGCACATACAGCACAAACCATTTGCAATTGTAATAACCGGCCAATCGCGCAGTTTTCCGAATGATTGCTTTAGCGGTTTTGTCATTGCTGCTGATACAGGCTAAAAAACGCTCATGTCGCAAAGCAGCATTTCTGGGTACTTCTGTTTCAACCTTTCTTTCAACCTGTGCTGCAACTTCTTTCAAAGCCAGTTCGCGTAATTGTAAAATATGATCTGATTTGAAGAAGTTTTTAAGCGCTGATTCAATTTTCTCTGCCTGATAAATTTTCCCTTCCTTCAAACGTGTGATTAATTCATCAGCGGTCAAATCTATGTTCACAACCTCATCTGCTAATGCAATTACTTTATCCGGTACTCTTTCATTTACATCAATACCTGTAATTTTTTTTACTTCATCATTAAGACTTTCAATGTGCTGAATATTTAACGCACTAATAACATTAATTCCAGCTTCCAATATTTCTATCACATCCTGCCAGCGTTTTTCGTTTTTGCTTCCTTCAATATTAGTGTGCGCCAATTCATCTACTAAAACAACTTCAGGCCGCAAATTAATTACGGCCTGAACATCCATTTCTTCTAATTCTTTTCCTTTATAGAAAATTGTCCTTCGCGGAATTAATGGTAAGCCCTCTAATAAATCATGTGTCTCTTTCCTGTTATGAGTTTCAATATATCCTATTTTAACATCTATTCCATTTTTTAAAAGTGTTCTAGCTTCCTGCAGCATACGGTAAGTTTTCCCTACACCTGCGCTCATGCCGATATAAATTTTAAATTTACCTCTTCTTGATTTTTGAATCAAGTCAAGAAAATGCTGCACATTTTGTTCTTTATTTTCTAATTCATCCATTTTCTTTAAACTTTATCTTCTTATTTCTGGAATGCAATAAACTGCAGTTACTCCTGCAAAGTTAAAGATTTGGCATAAAATAATTATTTATTATTTTTTAAACAAAAGAAATCTACGTGTTAATATTCTTGTATTGTTTTAAACTTTACCTTTTCAATTTCTTCCTGCTTAATTATTCTTTCAAATATATTTTTTTTTGCATAAAATGGTAAGTTATTATATTCTCCAAGAGCTGATCCTGGTACAAAATGCCATTTAATAACATAAGGT
>CAISYK010000834.1 GCA_903889605.1 uncultured Bacteroidota bacterium | reverse complement strand
GAAAAATTTGATACCAGTGCTTTAGGATTGTCTCTTGGTAAAAAATGGATCAATCGCTCGGGTTTTGTTTTCGAAATCCTCGTAGGAGCCGGAAGAACTCTTGGCAATCAAGGCAATGTTCCTGACGCCTTTTTCAGAGGCGATCTGTTTGTTGGCTATCGGTTTTAATCTAAAGCAAAAGGCTTTCCCAAGGGAAAGCCTTTTGCTTTATACAACAAATCAACTGATTAATTTTTTGCTTTTAGCAACCAATTTTTCATCGAAACTTCTGTTTCAATAATGTTTTTCAATTCCGATATTTTCACACGGTCTTGTTTCATAGAGTCTCTATGGCGAATGGTTACCGTTTGATCTTCGGCTGTTTGATGGTCAACGGTGATGCAAAAAGGAGTTCCTAAAGCATCTTGTCTTCTATAACGTCTTCCTACGGCATCTTTCTCATCATAAGCCACATTGAAATCCCATTTCAAATCTTCTATGATTTGTTGGGCAATTTCAGGCAAGCCATCTTTCTTTACCAATGGAAAAACCGCTGCTTTCGTTGGTGCTAACACCGATGGTAATTGTAAAACGATTCTTGTAGAACCATCCTCTAAGGTTTCTTCTTTCAAAGAATTAGAAAAAACCGCTAAGAACATACGGTCTAATCCCACCGAGGTTTCTACCACATAAGGCGTATAATTTGCGTTGGTTTCGGTATCAAAATATTGTAGTTTCTTTCCAGAGAATTTCTCGTGGGCTTTCAAATCGAAATCCGTGCGAGAGTGAATACCTTCCAATTCTTTGAATCCGAAAGGGAAATTAAATTCTATATCGCAGGCTGCATTTGCGTAATGTGCAAGTTTTAAATGGTCGTGGAAACGATAATTTGATGCACCCAAACCTAATGAATTATGCCATTTCATACGTGCAGCTTTCCAATAGTTATACCATTCCATTTCGGTGCCGGGACGTACAAAATACTGCATTTCCATCTGTTCAAATTCACGCATGCGGAAAATGAATTGACGCGCTACAATCTCATTACGGAAAGCCTTTCCAGTTTGTGCAATTCCAAAAGGAATTTTCATCCTTCCTGATTTCTGCACATTTAAAAAATTCACAAAAATACCCTGCGCTGTTTCCGGACGAAGATAAATAACGTTCGATTCTTCGCTCACCGCACCCATCGAAGTGCTGAACATTAAATTAAACTGACGCACTTCTGTCCAGTTTTTTGAGCCGGAAACAGGACAAACAATTTCACAATCAATAATAATCTGGCGTACTTCCTCCAAATTGTTCTTTTCCAAAGCTTCTTTAAAACGGCTCAGAATAGAATCAATTTTTGCCTGATTTTCTAAAACTCGCCCATTTGTATCTCGAAATGTTTCTTCATTAAATGATTCACCAAAACGTTCTTTTGCTTTATCAACTTCTTTTTGAATTTTCGCTTCAATTTTCGCGACATGCTCTTCAATAAGCACATCCGCACGATAGCGTTTTTTACTATCTTTATTATCAATCAATGGATCGTTAAAGGCATCGATATGTCCGGAAGCCTTCCATGTGGTAGGATGCATAAATATTGCCGCATCAATACCTGCAATATTTTCGTGCATCTGCACCATTGCCTTCCACCAGTATTCGCGCAGGTTTTTTTTGAGTTCAACCCCCATTTGTCCGTAATCATACACAGCACTTAAGCCATCATAAATTTCACTGCTCTGAAAAATAAATCCATACTCTTTTGAGTGGGAAATAATGTTTTTGAAAATATCTTCTTGATTTGCCATAGGACGCAAAATTATAAAATATATCTACTGTTCAGCAGATGTTCTATTTTTAAATCCAAAAGCCGATGTCATTTTTTGTGAGACAATAAATTTTATGGTGGGGCGAATACAATAGTTAGTTTATACACTCAGAAATGTAAAGGGTTGGAAATATCTGAAAAATAATCATCAGCCTCGATTTAAAGGAAGTCTGTTGAAAACTTATCATAATAATTTCGGCATCTGAAAAGTTTTTAGAAACTTGAAATCCATGACTGAATTTGCTGTTTTTTTATTAATTATCTGTTCAACTTTTCTTAAAAAGTATTTTTCATTAGGTAATTATTTACTTTGCCAGCGCTTGGCTTTACATCTGTTGAAGACATTTTAACCAGATTTTTGATTGCTGTTTTATTCTTATAAATGATTCAAAATCTTGTCAGAGAGTCCCATATAAAAACTCAGGCATCTAAATTTATATAGAATCTAAATAACCAAAAAATAAAAAATTGTCATCAAATGACTTGTAGTTGTCTAAATAAGTTGTAATTTTCAAGCGGTAAAATGTTTTCACCTGAATAAGTGAAAAAAAATAATTGAAATGGAAAAATCTTTAACACATTACGTTTTATTGGTTTTTCCACTTTGTTTTTAATACTTTATGTGTGTAGCCGTGGTATTATTTTGATTTCATTGGTGCAACTTTTCAGCTTTCTTTGGAGTCTAGTAATGAATAAATAATTAAATTGCTTGAATAGAGTTATATCTTAACTCTGCATTTAGAATAAATATTATGAAAAAAAATTACTTTTTTATTTTTCTGTTTGCTCTTACTTTAGCTATTCCCAATAGGATGCATGCTCAAGTCAATTCAGATTGGCAGCCAATATTCCTGCTTGTAACCGGCGGTAATATCATGAATGGCGTCGAAGCCTTTTTCCAACTTAATACATGTAATGGTGAGGACATTATATATGTTAAATTTTTCAATCATAATAACAAACCTGTTAAATTAGAATGGTCTGATGCCGTATTTACACAAGAGCTAAAATGGATTAACAGAGATAAGCCTGGCGATAAAAAATCGTTAATAATCCCTCAAAACACTGAATTTAAAGGAGAATGCGGAAATAGTCTTTATCCTGAACTTCTTATTAAAGTTAAGGATTTTGTTGCCGATAAAAAAGATTTCAAACGATACTCAGCTTCTCGATTAACAGTTATCCCAGTCCAATAATTCTAAATAGCAAAGGATATGAAAAATAATATTTTTACCAGCCTGCTTTTGCTGGCAATAACCACCTCTTCGGTGTTCGCTCAAACAGTTAATTTTACAATTATATATACTGGTGCGCAAGCTCAGGGATGCTGCGGCACTTGCGGTGCTGATTATTGGTGTGTAAATAACAATGTAGGCAACTGCGGAACAACTGCTGCATGTTTCAATAAAACATTCATTGATCCCGTTCCTCCGGGAAATATCGTTATAGGTGCCACGGTTACTTATTTTGGAGGAAGCTGCAACGCAACTGCTGAACCAACTTATATTAACGGGGTTCTTATTGGTACTGCCCCTGGTGACGGAAATTGTGCATGTTGGTCATGTTCTTCATACCCTGCGGCCAACATTACTTTCCCTTGCCCTACTGGTTTACCCGGCTATATTTACGGAGGAGTTAATACTTTTAGGTTATGCCCTAATGCGGCATTTTGTGCTCAAAGGGCTGTGGTAACTCTTACCTATACTCCAGTATCTATAGCTCCTACTTCTGCAAATGCAGCTCCTAATCCTTCTTGCGGAGGGGCTGTAACATTAACTAAAGTGGGTGGATCTCTTGGCACAGGCGCAGTGTGGAATTGGTATTCAGGTTCATGCGGCGGAACATTTGAAGGTACCGGCGCTTCAATTGTAGTCACTCCTACTGTAACCACAACATATTTCATTAAGGCAGTTGGCGGAGGCTGCGGAACAACCCTTTGCGTACCTGTAACAGTTACTGTAAATACTCCATCTGTTGCACCTACATCTGCATCGGCAAGTCCTAGTACTACCTGCGGAACCCCTACAATTTTAACCGTTGCAGGAGGATCTTTGGGGACAGGAGCTTCCTGGAAATGGTATTCCGGCTCCTGCGGAGGTACATACGAAGGTTCTGGTGCCACTCTTACTGTTACCCCAACTGCAAACACCACTTATTATGTGCTTGCACAAGGCGCATGTAATACCACAACCTGTGTATCTGTTGCTGTAACAGTTAACCCTGTTCCATTTGCAATAGCAACACCATCCTCCCAAACAATATGTTCAGGAACTGCACCCAATATTGCATTAACGAGTTTTGTTGCCGGCACCACTTTTGCCTGGACCGTTGCTCAAACCGGAGTAACAGGCGGAACAAATAATTCGGGGAGCACAATTGCTGAAGTATTGTCTGCCAGCGGAATACAGGGTACCGCGGTGTACACTGTCACACCTACAGCAAATTTATGTGTCGGCAACCCTATAACTGTTACAATTACTGTAAATCCAATTCCGGTTCTAACTGCAACCCCACCCAATCAAACTATTTGTGCAGGTGCTATTGTGCCCATTGTTCTTACCAGTGATGTTGCCGGAACAATCTTTTCATGGACTGTTGTAGAGACGGGTCTTACCGGCGGAACAAATAATACTGGAACAAGTATTGCAGATCCTCTGGTTGTAACTGGAGGTACAAGCGGTAATGCCGTTTATACAATCACTGCAGCAGCCAGCACCTGTGCTGCTGTTCCTATTACAACAACAATTACTGTTAACCCAGATCCAGGTTCAACGGCCACAGCAACACCTGCAATATCAACAATTTGTTCTGGAACGGTTACTTCCATTGCTTTAAGCAGCATAACTATTGGTACTATATTCTCTTGGACAGTTGCTCAGGTTGGAGTCACCGGGGCTGCGCCGGGCTTTGGGCCAACTATTTCTCAAACATTAACTGCGGGAGCAATACCCGGCACTGCTACTTATTCTGTAGCTTCCACAGCGAACGGATGTACTGGTAACCCAATAACTGTAGTGGTTACGGTAAACCCTATGCCTGTCATTACTGCCGCTCCTCCTACACAAACATTTTGTTCAGGAGACAGCACTTCTATTGTTTTGTCAAGTAATGTTCCGGGGACTTCTTATATGTACACGGTTTTCCAATCAGGAGTAACTGGAGGGACATTCGGCTCTGATTCTATAATAGTTCAAACCCTGACAAACTCCGGTACTACCTCTGGAACTGCAGTTTATACCATTGTCCCATCAGTAAATGGATGTATAGGCAATTCAGTTACTGCAACAATCACTGTTAACCCAATTGAAGATGCAGCTTTTGTATATTCATCTGCTACTTATTGTCAATCAGGCGGCGACCCGACCCCGGTAATAATCGGTTTACCGGGAGGTACATTTACATCCAATCCTCCGGGTTTATCATTAAATCCTTCAACCGGTTATATTACATTAGCAACAAGTGCCGTTGGTCCTTATAACCTATGTTATACAACAACAGGAGCCTGTTCAGGCTCCAGCTGTATTACAATGACGATTGATAATACCACCCCTTTTGCAAGTTTTAGTTATCAGGGTTCTCCTTTTTGCCAAAATGGAACTAATCCGGTTCCGGTTTTCGGGGCTGGAGCCAGTGCAGGTGTTTTTTCTGTCACCCCTTTAGGTTTACAATTTGTAAGTATAAATACCGGTGAAATAGATTTGATAAACAGCGCACCAGGTACATATTTAATTACGAATAACATTCCGCCCAGCGGACCATGCGGCGCTGTAACTGCAAGTTCCACAGTTGTAATAATTTCTTCTGACAATGCTTCCTTTGTCTATTCTTCTGCCACATACTGCACTACAGGAAGCCCTCAAACACCAGTTGTTACTGGTTTGTCAGGCGGTACTTTTTCATCTGCTCCCGCAGGGCTGTCATTGAATCCATCAACAGGAACCATTACTTTATCTGCAAGCAGCTGGGGCATTTATTTGCTTTCATATACAACCAACGGGGCTTGTCCTAGTATAAGTTCAATTACAATGACGATTGATACCATAACGCCTTCTGCAAGTTTTAGTTACGTGGGATCTCCTTTCTGCCAAAATGGAACTAATCCGTTTCCATTTTTCGGACCAAATGCAAGTGCCGGGATATTCTCGGCCTCTCCTTCAGGCTTAGCTTTTGTTCAAGTGAATACAGGTGAAATAGATTTGATTAACAGTGTTTCAGGAACTTATTTAGTCACAAATACGATTCCGGCCAGTGGTATATGTTTACCAATAAGTGATACCTATACCATTACAATTGGACAATCAGATAATGCATCTTTTACATATCCTTCTGCCACTTATTGCATTACCGGACCAAATCAAACGCCTTCGATCACAGGTTTGCTGGGTGGGACTTTTTCATCAATTCCACCGGGCTTATCCCTTAATCCATCCACTGGTACAATCATATTATCAACTAGTGCAATTGGGGTATATACGCTAAGCTATTCAACTTATGGTTCTTGTCCAAATACAAGCACAATAATTATGACTATTGCTGACAGTACGCCATTTGCAAATTTCAGTTATTCAGCAGCTTCATTTTGTCAAAATGCCTTAAATCAATATCCTGTATTTGTTCCAAATGCCAGTGCTGGTGTATTTTCATCCAGCCCTCCCGGTTTAGTGATAATGCATGTAAATACAGGTGAATTAGATATCGCAAACAGTCTCCCAGGAACTTACACCGTTACCAATATTATACCCCAAAGCGGTATATGTAATGAAGTAAGCGCCTCAACCACGGTAATAATTACTCCTTCTGACAATGCGGCGTTTACTTATCCTTCAGCTACTTATTGTACATCAGGAAGCCCGCAAAGCCCAACAATAACAGGTTTGCCTGGCGGCACTTTTTCTTCTGTACCTCCTGGATTATCAATTAATCCGTCAACAGGAACAATTAATTTAGCAGGAAGCAACGTTGGGAGCTACACTCTTACTTATACAACTTTTGGCTCTTGTCCGAACACAAGTTCAATAACTATGACAATTAATGATACCGCCTCTGCTGCCAGTTTTAGTTACGCTGGGTCTCCATTCTGTCAATCAGCCGGTAATAATCCTTTTCCATCGTTTTTCCCTGGTGCAAGTGCAGGGACATATACGGCATCTCCATCAACCGGTTTAGTATTTGTCAATGTCAATACTGGGGAAATAGATCTGGAGCACAGCACATCTGGTATATATACAATAACTAATACAATACCGGTAAGCGGAGCATGCGTATTAGTAAGCGCCTCAACAATAATTACTATTAACTCGGCGCCGGTAATAACAGCAACCCCTCCTTCCTTGGCATTTTGTGCTTCAGGAACGGCACCGGTTACTATTGTATTATCAAGCACAATTCCAGGCACCATAGTTTCCTGGACTGTATCTCAGTCAGGGCTTACCGGCGGATTACCGGGCACAGGTCCAATTATCACCCAAACATTAACTCTAATTCCCGGAACAAGCATTGGTACAGCTACTTATACCATTGTTCCTGATGCTGGCGGATGCCCTGGAGCCCCGATAACTGTCCCTATTATAGTCAGTCCATCTATTGCAGATACCTCTGCAATGATAATAATTCCAGCCAACTGCGGCACCGAAACTGGTTCTATTACAGGAATTACGATGGTTTCGGGTCAGACCCCGTTTTCATACCAATGGCATGATTCGCTTAATAATGTTATTGGAAATGGAAGTGCAAACTTAAGTAATGTATTCTCTGGAAACTATTCATTAACAGTAACTGACGGAAACAATTGTTCAATTGTCCTTGGTCCATTTGCAGTGCATTCATCACAGGCAGTTGTGGCGGCTTTTACACCAAATCCTTTAACTGGCGAAACTCCATTAACCGTTAATTTTACAAATAATAGTACAGGCGCTGTAACCTACAAATGGCAATTTGGTACAGGAGATTCGTCAACGGCAGTAAGCCCTTCTTATGTTTACACTCCGTTAGGAACATTTACAGTATGCCTTACAGCAATTAGTGCTGCCAACTGTGTAGATTCGGCATGTTCCACAATAAGTATATATATTAATTCGGTTTTTGTTATACCAAATATTTTTACCCCGAATGGAGATGATATAAATGATGTGTTCACTGTTCATGCAGTAGGTTTAAAATCATTGAATGCAGAAATATTCAACCGATGGGGACAAAAGGAATACGAGTGGCATACTACTAACGGAGGTTGGGATGGAAGATCAGCCAGTGGTATACGTGCTTCAGAGGGGACGTATTTCTATATTATAAGCGCTGAAGGCATTGACGGAAAAAAATATTTTGAAAAAGGTCACTTTGCACTTGTTAATTGAATTTTAATTGGTGCAGTAAATAGACTATATTAAATGCAACATTATTCTCAAATAATACGTAAATATGAAGATTAATAATATCCCATTAAAATATAAATTGATTTTTTGAAAATTGCTGTAAGTCACTAAAACCTAAGTGTATATACTATGAATAAGAAAAAATATTACTTCATTTTGCTTTTTGCACTATTATTTTGCTCAATGTATAAAAAAGGTAACTCTCAAACAAATGCAGGGTGGCAGCCCATATATCTGCTTATTAGCGGCAGTAATATTATGGATGGTATTGAAGCTGATTTTCAAATAAATACCTGCAATGGTGAGGATATTGTTTATGTTAAGTTTATAAATCATTCAGCATATCCTGTAAAATTAGAGTGGTTTGATGCTGTGTTCTCTCAAGAACTTAAATGGATTAATAAGGACAAAGCTGAAGATAAAAAATCTTTAATACTTCCTGCCTCTTCGGAAGCAAAAGGAGACTGTTTAAATAACAAATTTCCAGAACTTATTGTTAAAATAAAAGATTTTGTTGCAGATAAAAAAGATTTCAAACGTTACTCATCTTTACATCTAAGCGTTACCGCAGTTAAATAAATCTTAAATATATAGGTATGAAAACTAAAATTTTTACTAGCCTATTTTTGCTGTTTTCAGCCTATTTTTCTGCTTACTCACAATCAGTTAACGTTACTGTTACTTATAGCGGCGCCCAATCACAGGGGTGCTGTAATGTCTGCGGTGTGGATTATTGGTGTATGAATAATACTGGAGGATGCGGAACTACTGCGGCTTGTCAGAACAACAGTTTTTTTGATCCTATTCCTGCAGGTAATATTATCACTTCTGTTTCGGTTATATATTATGGAGCAGGATGTTATGCTTCAACAGAAGCCACCTTTATTAATGGTGTTTCTGTGGGTTCAGCTCCAAATAACAATCAATGTCAATGCGGGGCATGTGATGCATATCCAACACCAGTTTCAAATTTCCCATGCGGCATGCCAGGTTATGGTTATGGAGGAACGAACACATTATCTTGTTGTCCAGATGCAGCTTTTTGTCCTCAAAGGGCTGTTATCACATTTACATATACTTCCAATGCCGGTGTTTTATCTTTTGCCCCTACATCAGCAACTGCCAGCCCCAGCTCGATTTGCGGAGGTTCAACGACACTAACAAGAAACGGCGGTTCACTGGGTATTGGAGCCAGCTGGAATTGGTATATAGGAAGCTGCGGAGGAACATTTGCCGGAAGCGGATCTTCCATTACTGTTTCTCCTTCAGTAACTACTACTTATTATGTAAGAGCCCAAGGCACCTGTAATACAACAGCCTGTGTTCCAGTGACTGTAACTGTCAGTGCGCCGTCTGTAGCTCCAACATCAGCAACAGCCAGTCTTAATCCTACTTGCGGCGGGGCTACTACATTAACCGAAATTGGCGGCACACTTGGAACAGGAGCATCATACAATTGGTATTCAGGAAGCTGTAACGGCACTTTTGAAGGCTCAGGACCATCAATCAGTGTGTCTCCTTCTGTGACAACAACTTATTTCGTAAAAGCTATAGGAACCTGCAATACAACTGGCTGTGCTCAAGTAACTGTAACTGTGAATTCTTTTTCCACTGCTCCTTTATCTGCAACTGTAAGTCCTACGCCTGTATGTGCAGGAGTTTCCACCACCTTAACTCAAGCCGGCGGTTCACTTGGAGCTGGTGCGGTATATAACTGGTATTCTGGAAGCTGCGGCGGACCATTTGTAGGAAGCGGAAGTTCGTTTACCGTTACTCCTGCAATAACCACAACTTATTTTGTAAGAGCACAAGGTGCCTGTAATACAACAGTATGTGCTTCCGTAATCGCAGTTGTAAACCCTGTTCCTTTCGCAACAGCGAGTCCGCAAACAATATGTTCTGGAAATACTACAGCAGTAGCGATAAGCAGTTTTACACCAGGCACTACTTTTGCCTGGACTGTAGCTCAAACTGGAGTCAGCGGTGCAACCCCAAGTTCAGGATCAAATATTGCTCAAGTCTTAACAACAACAGGGCCTTCTTCAGGTACAGCTGTATATACTATTACACCTACTGCAGCTGGCTGTGTCGGAAATACAATAACCGTAACAGTTACTGTAAATCCGCTCCCAACAGCAACAGCGACACCTGCAGCTCAAACAATATGTTCTGGAGCGGCAACCGCTATTGCATTAAGCAGTAATGTTTCAGGAACAACATACAGCTGGACAGTTGCGCAGACAAGCGTTTCCGGAGGAACTACCTCAAGCGGTTCAAATATTGCTGAAATATTAACTGCAACTGGAGTAACTGCAGGGACAGCTGTATATACAATAACACCATCAGCAAACGGATGTCCGGGCACCCCTATTACAGTAAGTATTACTGTTAATCCCTCCCCTATTGTAACAGCAACCCCATCATCTCAAACAATATGTTCGGGAAGTACAACAGGAGTTTCATTATCAAGCAATGTTGCAGGAACAACTTTTGCCTGGACTGTCATTCAAACAGGAGTCTCAGGGGCTTTAAACGGTTCAGGAACTTCAATCAGCGACGTTTTAACAGTAACCGGTACTGTTGCCGGCACCGCTGTTTATACAATCACCCCTACTGCAAATACCTGTGTTGGAAATGCCGTCACATTGACAATTACAGTTAATCCGATGGATGATGCTTCATTTTCATATTCTGCAGCTACTTATTGTCAAACAGGTAATGATACTTTTGCACATGTAACAGGTTTACCTGGAGGAATATTTTCTTCTACTGCAGGGTTGGTGTTTTTGAACACTTCAACGGGTTTAGTTGATTTAAGTGCAAGTACATTAGGAACATATGCTATTACTTATACAACCAATGGTATTTGTCCAAATACCAGCATAGTTGGCTTTACAATTACAAGTGCACCAGCGACAGGTTTTAGTTATAGCGGGTCTCCATTCTGTCAGTTTGCCGGCAATCCATCTCCAACTTTTGTTCCTGGAGCATTTGCAGGTACTTTTTCTGCTGTACCAGTAGGTTTATCTTTTGTGAATGTTAATACCGGTGTAATAGATTTATTAACAAGCATTCCCGGCACCTACACTATTAAAAATATTATTGTAGCCAGCGGAGGGTGTTCATCTGACAGCGCCACTACAACTGTTACAATAAATTCTACGCCTAGGGCTGTCGCATCCCCATCACCACAAACAATCTGTTCAGGAACGTCCACTTCTATTGTTTTAACAAGTTCACTGCCGGGTACAAATTATTCCTGGACGGCCGCTCCATTAAATGTTTCAGGAGCATTGCCGGGAAGCGGTGCATCTATTGCTCAAACCTTAATAACAACTGGAACAACTGGAGGAACAGTAATTTACACGATTACGCCTACGGTTGGATCTTGTATAGGATCTTCAATAAATGATACTGTTATTGTTAATCCTATTACTGTCGCAACTGCCGCGCCTGCATTACAAACATTCTGCTCAGGCGGAACCACGGCTATTGCTTTATCAGCCAATGTAACAGGAACAACTTTTTCATGGACAGCTAGCTCATCGGGTGTATCCGGAGCCATATTTGGTTCTGGTTCTTCTATTGCACAAACGTTAACAACGACAGGAAATAGTATTGGTACCGCAGTTTATACAATTTCTCCTTCAGCAAACGGATGTCCTGGAGCTGATATTACAGTCACAGTTACCGTAAATCCCATGGATGATGCTTCCTTTACTTATACGTCAGCAACATATTGCCAATCAGGATCAAACCAAACACCTGCTATTACAGGACTGCCGGGAGGCGTTTTTATCTCTGTTCCTTCGGGCTTATCTATAGGCGCCTCAACTGGGACCATCAATCTATCAGCCAGCTTGTTAGGTTCATATACCCTTTATTATATAACGAATGGAACATGTCCTGATTCAAGTTCTATTATTATGACTATTACTAACACAACACCAACAGCAAACTTTAGTTATCCAGCCTCTCCTTTTTGTCAAAATGGAATTAACCCATTACCGGTTTATACGTCTGGTGCCAGTGCTGGTATATTTACTGCTGTACCTTCAGGTTTAGCATTTGTTCATGTAAATACAGGCCAGATAGATTTAGCATCAAGCCTGCCTGGGACTTATACAGTTACAAATACTATTCCTGCAAGCGGTTCATGTTTAGCAGCGAGCGCAACATCTATAGTTACAATTACCTCTTCTGACGATGCTTCATTTACATTCACATCAGCAACCTACTGCATATCAGGACCCAATCAAATACCTACGATTTCAGGTCTGCCGGGAGGGATATTCTTCTCAAGTCCTGCAGGATTAGCAATTGATTCATTAACAGGTGCAATCAATCTGTCAGCAAGTATTGTTGGCATGTATACACTATCATACTCTACAAATGGTCCTTGTCCGAATACCAGTTCAATAACGATGACAATTGACAGTATTACTCCGGATGCAAATTTTCATTATGCAGGTTCTACATACTGTCAAAGCCAAAGTGATCCTTCTCCAATTTTTGGTTCAAATTCAAGTGCTGGAACATTTTCGGCAACACCTTTTGGCTTAGCTTTTGTGAATACTAATACAGGGCAAATTGATTTAGCATCAAGCACACCAGGCACATATACTGTTACAAATACAATTCCAGCAAGCGGTACATGTCTTGCCGCATCCGCAACTACCACCATTACAATAACAAATTTGGATGATGCTTCCTTTGTATATTCTTCAGCAACATATTGTTTAACCGGACCAAACCCAACACCTGCAATTACAGGTTTGCCAGGTGGCACTTTTTCGTCAACACCTACAGGATTAAGTTTAAATCCATCCACAGGTGCGATTAATTTATCAACAAGCACATTAGGTTCTTATATTCTTTCATACACCACAGCCGGTGCTTGTCAAAATACAAGTACTATAACAATGACTATCACCAGCAATAATCTTTATGCTGATTTCACTTATCCTGGTTCCCCATTCTGCCAAAATGCCTCTAACCCTCTTCCTGTTTTTTCCGCAGGTGCAAGCGCCGGGGTATTTTCATCAAATCCTGCTGGTTTGGTATTTGTTCATATTAATACCGGTGAGATTGATTTAGCTGCAAGTACAACAGGTACTTACTCAGTTATTAATACAATTCCAGCCGGAGGCGGTTGTGCGGCAGTAATTGCGACATCTACAGTAACTATAAACCCTGCAGATAACGCTTCTTTTGTTTATACTTCTGCGACCTATTGTACCTCTGGAACTCCCCAAACGCCTGTTATCACAGGTTTGCCAGGAGGCACATTCTCATCAATTCCTGCAGGTTTATCAATTAATTCTTCAACAGGTACAATTACTTTATCCACAAGTGCATTGGGTGTTTATACTATTACTTATACAACAACGGGTATTTGTTCTAATTCAAGTTCAATCGTCATGACTATTGACTTTACCACGCCTTTTGCGAATATAAGTTATGCTAATTCTCCTTACTGCCAAAATGGAACGAACCCTTTTCCTACTTTTGGTTCAGGTGCAAGTGCAGGTATTTTTTCGGCAGCTCCAGGAGGGTTGGTGTTTGCGCATGTAAATACCGGAGAAATTGATTTAGCTTCAAGCACACCTGGTACTTATACAGTTACCAATACAATTCCTATCAGCGGCAACTGCGGAGCGGTAAGTGCAAACACAATTGTTACAATAAACGGAACAGACAATGCTTCTT
>CAISYK010000833.1 GCA_903889605.1 uncultured Bacteroidota bacterium | reverse complement strand
TGCTTGTGGCAGAGAAAAGAAATGAAGCACTTAGGCCTATAGATCCTCCGCCTGCGTATACAGCAGCTGCATAAGTATCGCTTGCGGTCATAACTAATCCGCCTGCTGCGTCAAAACTCATGTTAAATCCTTTGTTATTTGTAGCATTTGAACCAGTTATTGTAAGGGTAACAAGAATTTGGTGAGTTCCAGAAATATTAACTGTAAATGCTGCAGGAGTCCCAGCACCGGTTCCAACAACATATGTTGTTGAAGCTGTTGTAAATGACCCTGAAGATGCAGTTTGCGAAATTGATCCCGCTGAAGGACTGGCCCAGGATAAACAGCCTGAGCCATTCGTCTGCAGATAAGTATTGCTCACCCCGTCAGAAACCGGCAATTTATATACAGCATTAGCCACTGCCGCTGCTGGTTCCTCAAAACTTGAATAAAAGCTATTTGCTGAGTTATAAAAACTAAGTCTTCCGGTTGCAGTTGCTGCAGTCCCTAATTGAGCAGCACCGGCAACATGCAGTAATGAATTAGGAGTTGTTGTCCCAATACCAAGATTACCATTATGATCAATCATCATACGGGTTTTTGCACCTGTAGTAATAAAATCATTAGTGGTACAGAAATACATTTTTGTTCCGTATGCACCGGCACTCTGAACATATATGCCTGCTTGTGCCGTAGAGTGAATTATGTTTAACCCCCATGTTTGATCAGAAGCGCCAAAGCTTATTCCCATAACGTTATTATCCAGATTAGTATTTGGAAGAATATGAATTGCCCCTAAAGCTGCTGGACCTGGAGTATTAACATTAATAAGGCCGCCGTCATAATCGATCTCCAATTTGCTCAAAGGGTTTGCTGTATTAATACCGATATTTCCTGTTGTTTTTTTAATTCTCATTCTTTCAGTTTTATTTGTACCCAAAACAATATCATTTGCATCAGTGGTTCCTATCCAGTTTTCTGATGCGCCAATTAATGAGAAGCCATAAAGAAAAGGTGAAACAGGCGAAGTAATGGCTGTATTGCCTGTAAGGCTCCAGTGAGTTCCTAAATCGACACCCGTAGCACCAGTTGAACCTATAGAGCCTGTAGTGCCAGCGGAACCTGTATATCCAGTTGAACCGGTTATTCCTGCAGATCCTGTATGTCCTGTATTTCCTGTTATTCCGAGAAAACCTGGAGCTCCTGTGCTGCCGGTTATTCCAATACTTATATTCGGAACTGTTAACGCACTTCCGGCACTTTTTGCATACAAAGCATATGGGACACTCATCATTTGGGTTGTTCCCATAGAAATATAACTGCTCCCGCCGGCAGTATCTATCTGTACTTCTAAAAATTTATCGGCGCTGCCCCAGTCAACAGAAGAAAAGGGGTAAGGAGAAAGCTGCTGTCCCATTCCAATTTTTAAAGTAAACAATCCGTATAAATTGGTTGTGTCAATATGCTTTTCCTGATAAACAATAGGGCCGCTTATTGATGAATCCTTTATAATAAATTGAAC
Source organism: uncultured Bacteroidota bacterium (assembly GCA_903889605.1). Taxonomy (GTDB): domain Bacteria; phylum Bacteroidota; class Bacteroidia; order 2-12-FULL-35-15; family 2-12-FULL-35-15; genus 2-12-FULL-35-15. Next base: position 510 of record CAISYK010000833.1, on the reverse strand, counting down.
TTGTATTTGTTTATATGAAAGGGCTTTACCAAAATTATCTCTTGCCGCTGCCTGGTAGTTTATTCCTTGCGGAGGAGCTTGTGCGAAGGATAATAAACAGGAGAACAATAATCCCAATGCAAGGCAGATTCCCTTAATCTGTACAAAAAATTCAGAAGGCGCCGGGCTTGAAGGGCAGAGGATTCGCATGATTGAGGAAAACAGCTTTTTCATAATTGCATTTCGTGATTAAAAAAAACGCTGTTAAATTACCTATTTATGCTGATTTTCAAGTGATGAATTTGTATTATCACTTTTGTCAAAATAAATATTAGTTGGAATAAATATAGGTAATTTTTTCAATAGGAAGCTACAAATGGGTCAATTTGATTTTTGATGTTTTTTTTGATAAATCTTCCGCCAAGGCGCACAACCTTATTTACCATGGATTCATACCTTAAAAGTTGCTTATCGAAGGCCTTAGGCAAATGTTATTGTTTAGTTTAATAAGGCAATTGTTTAACTTATATA
>CAISYK010000832.1 GCA_903889605.1 uncultured Bacteroidota bacterium | reverse complement strand
TTTAGAATTATTTCTAATCTATTGAGCTTAGCAGGCGGTTATCCGGCAATAATTGCCATTTTTTTAATAACAGCAAGACCTATCGGCTTTTTTTAATACCTAACAGGTTTATATAATATGAAATCAATGTCGTTTTAGTTAAGGGCAAAATTAATGTTAGCACGTCATTGCGAAGGAGGTACGACTGAAGCAATCTCACACTAGGAATGAAATTGCTTCAGACGAAAAGCCCTCGCAATGACGCACGAATCCTTAACTAAACCACATTGAATCCGAAATTGTAATTCAAGCTTTCAACTATGGGCTAAAAACCAAATGTTCCTCCTAAAGAAATAAAAAATTTGCCCTGAGCTTAACAAATAATTTTAAATAAGTTATATTTGACCTATGACAAAAAAATTCAAAAGAAATTCTCCAGGGAAGGATAATGCTCAGAAAAAAGGCAAAGGCTATTTTTTCGAAGAAATATTAAAAGTTTTATCTAAAAGTCCCGGCAAGGCGCTCAACTATAAACAAATCGCAGCGGAACTTAATGTTACTGACCAGTCGCAGCGTATATTAATAAATACGATTTTGTCGGAATTAAAGAAAAGCGATGCAGTATCCGAGCCTGAACGCGGAAAATTCAAAATCAAATCAATCCAAAAATACATTACCGGCAGGGTGGATATGACCGCCAGCGGTACCGCATACATTGTTTCGGAAGAAACTGAGAACGATGTTTTTGTAGCACCAACAAAAACCCTTAATGCCATGCACGGCGATATTGTTAAAGTGCTTCTTTTTCCAACAAGAAAAGAAAAACAGGAGGGTGAAATAGTAGAAGTCATTGAGCGTGCAAGAATAAAATTTGTTGGAACAATACAGCTTTCCGCTCGTTTTGCTTTTCTAGTGCCAAGCAGCAATAAGGTAAATGTGGATATTTATATCCCCCTTGGCAAATTGAACGGCGCCAAGGACGGACAAAAAGCTATTGCAAAAATTACTGAATGGCCCAAGAACGGTGTAAATCCGATTGGTGAAATTATCGAAGTTTTAGGTAATGTCGGCGAAAACAATACTGAAATGCATGCGATTCTGGCTGAATACGGCCTGCCTTATGAATTCCCTAAAGATGTTGAGCGCGCGGCAGACCTTGTCCCTATTGCCATCACTGCAGAAGAAATTGCCAAAAGACGCGACTTCCGCGATATTACAACTTTTACCATCGACCCTGTTGATGCAAAAGATTTTGATGATGCACTTTCCATTCAGCAATTAGAAAATGGAAACTGGGAAATAGGCGTGCACATTGCTGATGTAAGCCATTATGTAAAACCGAATTCAATGATAGATCAAGAAGCTATCGCCCGCGCCACCTCTGTTTATTTGGTGGATAGAGTTGTTCCGATGCTTCCCGAGGTTCTGTCTAATAATGTTTGTTCGCTTCGCCCTAATGAGGAAAAACTATGTTTCTCTGCAGTATTTGAAATTACTGATGATGCAGAAGTTGTTAACGAATGGTTTGGCAGAACGATTATTAATTCCAACAAACGATTTACTTATGAAGATGCACAGCTTATTATTGAAACCGAAGAAGGGGAGTTTTGTGATGAAGTATTAACACTTGATCGTTTAGCAAAAACATTACGTGCAAACCGTTTCAAAAAAGGAAGCATTGCTTTTGAAAAAGTAGAAGTGAAATTTCACCTAGATGAAAATGGAAATCCTACCGGCGTATTTTTTAAAACAGCAAAAGATTCGAATCAGCTGATTGAAGACTTTATGCTGCTTGCTAACCGTAAAGTAGCCGAATTCGTGGGTAAAGTAAAAGAAAGCCGCGAATCAAAAGGCAAAAGCCAGGATACAAAAAAACCTTTTGTTTACCGTATCCACGATAAACCTAACCCTGATAAACTGGCTAATTTCGCTGAATTTGTTGGGAAATTCGGATATAAATTAAATATCAAAAGCGAGAAAGATGTTGCTGATTCAATGAATAATTTATTGAAAGAAGTAAATCAGAAAAAAGAGGGAGGAATGATTGAAATGCTTGCTATCCGTACGATGGCGAAGGCAATATACACAACAAAAAATATCGGACATTACGGTTTGGGCTTTGAATATTATACACACTTCACATCTCCAATCCGCCGATACCCTGATGTAATGGTGCATAGATTATTGCAGCATTATTTAGACGGCGGAAAAAATCCTGATATTGATAAACTGGAGGAGCAGTGCAAACACTCTTCTGATATGGAAAAACTTGCTGCAGATGCCGAACGCGCTTCTATAAAATACAAACAGGTTCAATTCTTAACCGACAAGATAGGGCAGGAATTTGACGGCGTTATATCTGGCGTTACAGAATGGGGCATTTTTGTTGAGATAATTGAAAACCATTGCGAAGGGATGATACGTTTGCGCGATTTGCATGATGACAGCTATTTTTTCGATGAAGATAATTACTGCCTGCGCGGCCGTAAATACGGCAAAGTGCTTACACTTGGCGATAATGTCAGAATTGAAGTTAAGCGCGCTGATTTATTAAAAAAACAATTGGATTTTGCATTAGTTGAAGTTACCGAACCTAAGCCTCAGCCCAAAGCTTCATCTTTTTCGAAGGAGTCTTTTTCAAAAAAGGATAAAGGCCGGAACGCAAAACAAATAGAGCCTGAAAAAAAACCTTCCGTAAAGATTGTTGAGCAGCCCAAAACACCCGCTCCTATTGTGAAAAAAGGAATTCCGAAAAAAGCAACCCCTGGTAAGAAATTTGATGAAGAGTGGGGGTTTGAGATTTAAGGATATTGGTAATCATATTTGTGATGTGTATATTTTTTTTGAATTAAACTGCTTTTTGGACAGGAACTAATAAAACAACAATTATTTTTAAACTTCTAAAAAGTCCTGAGTATCAAAATACTTAGGGCTTTTTATTTTTAAAATATTTTCTTCTTTGTACTTTCGTATTATTAACTCCTTTGCATACTTTCTCTTCTTCGCTCTAAATGACTGCGCACTGCAAGTGTAGAGCGGAGTCGAGACATACCCTTCCCGTCAGCTTGGATTATTTCATAATAGGCTGTGTTATAAATATGGAAATTTTAAAAATAAAATGCAGCCTTTTTAAATTTATTGCGTCTATTGAACAAAGTGATTTATTAATTTATTTTTAAAATTCAAAAACATGAAAAAAAAGCTGCTAACTTTCGCCTGGATGATCTTTGCAGTATCTGCATTCGCCCAAAATTATGCATATGTTTCGGGACATGTCACAAACACAGCAAATGGAAATCCTGTTCCATACCAATTAGTAACACTTACAGTCGCCCCCAACTACAGCAGCACTCCTGCTGGGCTTTATTTTCAGAGTGATTTGTATGCAGACGCAAATGGATATTATTCTGATTCTATACCTCTAATAGATTTTAACAACTCCATTATTTATACGCAGGGCACTTTATTAGTTTACACTCAAGACTGCAATAGTATCAACCATTACGATACGGTTTCTTTTTCTTCGGGAATATATAATTTAAATGCAGATTTTAATATTTGCAGCTGCAGCATTGTTTCTTTAAATGCCGTACCTGATAATTCTAATGATTTATTAATTAATTTTAGTACCTCGGTCAATGATTCAATTGTGTCTTGGTCCTGGGATTTCGGCGACAATTCTACTGTATCCAACTTACCAACTCCTTCTCATACTTATACGGTTGCCGCGCAATATTATGTTTGCTTAACTTATACCACATCTTTTGGATGCACAAATACTTTTTGTACCACTGAGACAGTCGGAACAGTTCCAACATTGATAGATGATCCTGGCTGCGATGCAGATTTTTACATTAATCAAACAGGTGCCAGTTCTTTTTCACTTAATGAAACTTCCTTTGCAAACACCGGCGGAGCAGATGTAATTGTCAGCTGGTCATGGAATTTTGGTGATGGTAATTCTTCAAACGTTCAGTATCCATCACATACTTATTCAGCACCTGGAACATATCATATTGGTCTTACTATTTATACAGCAGAGGGATGCTCATCTTCTTTAGATATGCCTGTAATTGCTGGTACAACAACACAAGATGGATGTCATTCGGATTTTGAAATGGTTTTTAATACCAGTTTGCCTTTTTCTTATGATTTACAGGAGGCTTCCATGCAGGAAGATCCATACCAGGTAATTACTTCCTATTTTTGGGATTTTGGTGACGGTAATACCTCAATTGCTGTAAGTCCTTCACATACATTTAGCTTGCCGGGAGTATATCAAATATCGCATACTATTACAACGGCTGCCGGATGTGTTTCCACTTATACCGAAAATTTAGTTGTTGATTCTGCTTGTTATATGTATTTAATTGCCTCTTCTATTATAAACGAAACGTCAGCGGGCTCTGCCAATGGTGCAATTAATCTAACTGTTGTGGGAACAGCTCCTTTCACATTTAATTGGAGTAATGGAGCTCAAACTCAAAACATATCTGGGTTAACCGCAGGTTATAATAATGTTTGGGTAACTGACGCAAATGGTTGTCAGACATGGGGTACATTTGATATTCTAACTCAGTCTGATTCTTCTAATTGGAATTATAATGATACACTGTCAACAAATCCTGTAGATACTTGCTTTAATTTCGTTCCTGCAAGTGCCAATATATATAGCTATGCATTTTCCGGAACAGACACCGTTTCAATTACCTGGGCTGTTTTTGATTCAACAGGTTCTCTTCATGGTTTTGTTACCACTACTTATCTTTTTGACTCCACATCAAATGGTTACTATACAGTGCTTTTAGAAATTAACTGCGACAGTACGAGAAGCATCCACAGCAGCATTGATTTTCTGGGGCATATTCATATAAGCGGTCTTGCTGCTGGTATTAATACCTTAAGTGCGGCTGGTAATAACGTCATGGTTTACCCAAATCCTGTTTCAGATAAACTTAATATATCTTTCTCCCTGCCTAAATCGGATAAAGTGAAAATTGATATCTTGAATGCACTTGGGCAGGTAATTCAAACTGAAAACACTTCTAATGACGGAGGAATGAAGGTTGTAACAGTTAATACTTCATCACTTAATAAAGGGTTGTACTTTGTTAAGTTAAGTGTTAACGGACAAATTATTACACGCAGATTCGTTAAATAAAACCTGTTTTGTAATTGAAAAAAAGCAGCGATCTTTTGGATCGCTGCTTTTTTTGTTGCACTTATAATTCTTTTCTCTGAATATTTTTTTGAATGCAGGGGTTATGAAAATTTCATTTGTTTTCTTGATCTTTAGAAAACGAGTAATAAAAAAAGTCCGGGAATAATGCCGGACTTTTCCTTTAAATGTATGTAACGTTTTAACTTTTCACTATTCTGCTATAGTTTAAAATATCTACGTATTAGATTGTGAAAAAACTTTTGTTATTTAATTATGCTTTCACATTTGCACGAATAATATTTAAAGCCCCGCCTGCTTTGAACCATTCTATCTGCTGTTCATTATAGGTGTGATTTACTTTTATTTCATCCTTACTTCCGTCAGCATGGTTAATAACTAATGTTAACGGTGTATTTGGAGCAAATGATTTTAATCCGATTATATCAAATGAATCATCTTCTTTAATTTTTTCATAATCAGCTTTGTCTGCAAATGTCAAGCCTAACATACCTTGTTTTTTTAGGTTTGTTTCATGAATACGTGCAAATGATTTTACCAATACAGCACGCACACCAAGGAAGCGAGGCTCCATAGCTGCATGTTCACGTGAAGAACCTTCACCGTAATTTTCATCACCCACTACAATTGAACCAATGTTATGAGCTTTATAAGCACGCTGTACTTTCGGAACAGATTCGTAAGCACCTGTCAATTGATTTTTTACATTATCAGTTTTTTCGTTGAAGAAATTCACAGCACCGATCAGCATATTATTAGAAATATTATCTAAATGTCCGCGGTATTTTAACCAAGGACCGGCCATTGAAATATGATCAGTTGTACATTTCCCTTTGGCTTTGATAAGCAGTTTTAATCCTTTCAAATCAACACCTTCCCAGGCAGTAAAAGGATCTAATAATTGTAAACGGTCTGACGTTGGTGAAACTATTATATTTACCGCACTTCCGTCTTTTGCAGGAGCTTGATAGCCTGCATCTTCAACCGCAAAGCCTTTTGTAGGCAGTTCATCACCTGATGGAGCATCTAATTTTACTTTCTCCCCTTTTTCGTTTGTCAAATAATCTGTTAAAGGATTAAAAGTCAAATCGCCGGCAATCGCCATAGCAGTCACAATTTCAGGTGATGCAACAAATGCATAGGTATTTGGATTTCCATCTGCACGTTTTGCGAAATTTCTGTTGAACGAATGAATTATGGTGTTTTTTTCTTGTTTCTCTGCACCCATTCTATCCCACATTCCAATGCATGGTCCGCAGGCATTAGTGAATACTTTCGCACCAATTTGATCAAACACGTCTAAAAAGCCGTCGCGTTTAATGGTGTAGCGGATTTGTTCTGATCCCGGATTGATTAAATATTCTGCTTTAGATTTTAAATTTTTTGTTGAAACTTGTTTTGCAACACTTACTGCACGTGAAATATCTTCGTAAGAGGAGTTGGTACAAGAACCTAATAAACCTACAGAA
>CAISYK010000831.1 GCA_903889605.1 uncultured Bacteroidota bacterium | reverse complement strand
GTCTTTATATTTTGCAATAAACTCAATAGACCAAGGTAAATTTATATTACCACTTAAATCCATCCAATACCATTTGTCTTTATATTTTGCAATAAACTCAATAGACCAAGGTAAATTTATATTACCACTTAAATTCATCCAATACCATTTGTCTTTATATTTTTCAATGAACTCTATTGACCAAGGTAAGTTTACATTTTTACTTAATCTAGACCAAACCCATTTGTCTTTATATTTTTCAATAAACTCTAATGACCAAGGTAAGTTTAAATTTCCATTTAATCTAGACCAAGTCCAATCCAATTTGTCTTTATATTTTTCAATCATCTTTTCATTAAAAGAATAATGACGTGACATTTCTTCAACAAAAAATTTTGAGTGCCTTAAAAAAAAATCAATAAATATTTTCTCATCCGCAATTGCTAAAAGCCTATTTGAAATTGCAATAGAATTGCTAACTTTAACTAAGACGTTATTAGTTGTTATTATTAGAGATGTGTTATTTGGATTGTTTTCTTCCATTTGTAAAAAAATATTATCGTAAATCTATTAAAAGTATCATTTTCTTTTTCTCTGTATTCTTAATAGGCCATGCCTAATTCCTCTGTAATTAGGCTAAAATAAAGGATACTTGTTTTAAGTTTGTCCAACGTCTCTATTTCTATGGTACTTAAGAAAAAGAGAATGAAAAATCCAATTTGTCAATCTTTTGGTTTGCAACTCTCAATAAACATTTTCTTTGAGGCTAATATTACCGCGACTATTTCATCGTGATAAACAATTACACCTCCGATAGAATCGAGCTTATTAATATCTCCAGATTCATAATAACCGTTAATAGGGTCAAAGGTTATATCTTTAATGATAAACTTAAAAACATCAGCACTTCCTGACACCTCCCATTCTTTTCCATCACGAATATAATTATGTATCTTCTCGATATTTTCAATTTTTCCTTCGTCTCCTTCTGTAGCAATTGCTAATTCAAAATCGGTTGGAAGAGGGAAACCGTATTTTTTAAAGAATAAAGCTTTGAAGTTTTTTAAATGGAGATTGCATAGTTGGTTGTAATCAAAAGAAACGGAAACTGCATTCCCATTAATATCAGTGAAAACTCTGCCTTTCCAATTTTTTTGCCTAAAGATTGACCGAATCCCTTTACCAGTTAGTTCTGCTTTCTCATTGAGGTTATTGCTTTTTACAGCTAATAAATCTCTAATTTCTTGGTCAATTTTGGAGTAACGGTTATTGCATTCAAAACATGCAGGAACAGTTATTCGATTTTTCTTAAATTCATGTCCGAAACCATCATAAAGGTTTTTAGCAGGTACATGCTCCTTAGTACGATTTGAATCATCTAATTCTTTACCGCAATCATAACAAACATCTTGCATATTTTTTTATGTTTAACACCACAAATAAGGCTTTTTTCATGTCGCCTTCCAAGAACTTTTCAGGTTCTCAAAGATACCCCAATTTTAATACAATAAACATGATAATAGGGGAATGTTTTGATTGGGGATGCTTAAATGGTGCTTCGTTAATGTCCGGTGAATATATTCTTCGTTTTGATTGAATTATATACATATATTTGGAAAATATAAATATCAAAGGATGAACAATATTAGATAATGACAAAGAATCGAATTTTACATCTCATAGTAGGTAAATGGAGAACGCTAAATCACTCAACAAAAAAAGAGTTTGATGATTCACACGAAGTGAAAGCCGAAATTTTAAAAAAAATTGGAAAAAAGAATTTCTCAAAACAAGTTGGAAACAATCCAGACATTGGCATAACAGAACAAGGGATGGTTATTCTCAAAGGCGTTGGAGAGAAAAAGCATAAACCATATTATGTAACTGAAATTTCAGCAGAAGATTATTTCGTTTTGAGATTTTTTCCTTTCCAAGATAGTAACGAAACTGAAATTCAAATTCTTATTCTCAAAACTTCTAAGCCTGACGACAGAAAAGAATTTAATATTATTTCCCATTTGCATCAATTGTATATTATACCAAACAACGAAAAAATAGTTTTAACCCTAATAGAATCATTAACAAATGAATATATTCAAAGGAGTAGTGGACAGGTTGAAGATTTTATTATTCTATTTCATAGTTAGAAACAAATCTCCAGTCATAAATAGTTTGTTGTTTCATATGAAAGAGAATTAAAAAACATATTTCCATACATTGTAAATCTTTCAAAACATTCCAGTTTTAAAATTTACGTATGGACTGCAAAATCTGGGTCAGATTGACCATACATTACCTAAGCAGATTGACCGCCACAAAATAAGATAATATATCGCTTAACAATTTAATTATCACACACACATTAAATATGCGCAAAAAAAGCGCATATTATGCCGTTATAAACCATTTTTGAAAAACTGAACACATAGAATAAAAATGACAGAAGAAAAGGGGAAAGAAATGTCACTTATGCCGATTGGCTCGAATGGTTTAATTCGGGTTAATAGTTCTATTGCCATTACATATAAATTGCTGTATGCTGATATAGAACATTTATTCAATAAAGCATTTTGCCTGTTGAATAGTAAAAAAATAGAAGGGTGTGACCAAAACTATTTGTTATTATTGGAAACGGACTTAAATTATCGGAAGAAGGCAAAATTTAGTTGGGAGGCTAAAGATGAGAATGATTACATACAGGCCCTCAGCATTTTTTTAAAGATTATAAGTTTGAAACCAAGACATACTTTATCCTTTGACATGTCTGCTATTTGTAAATTTAAATTAAAAGACTACGAAGGAGCGATTGAAGATTATACCAAGGCCATCGAGATAGACCCAAAATATAACGTTGCATACAATAACCGAGGAAAGGCGAAAACGGATTTAAAAAATTACGAAGGAGCGGTTGAAGATTATACCATGGCCATCGAGTTAGACCCAAAATATGCAAGTTCTTATATCAACCGAGGAATTGCGAAATGGCGTTTAAAAGACTACGAAGGAGCGATTGAAGATTATACTAAGGCCAGCGAGATAGCCCCCAAAGATGCAGTTGCATACTTGAACCGAGGAATTGCGAAAAGGGATTTAAAAAATTACGAAGGAGCGATTGAAGATTATACCACGGCCATCGAGATAGACCCAAAATATGCAAAAGCATACAATGCCCGAGGAATTGCGAAAAAAAATATTGGAGATGAATCAGGAGCTTCTATTGATAAATTAATGTATGAGAAGTTAACTAAATAATTAATAGTGGAATAGTTTCATCTGAAATCACTCCATTACAAGCCCCTTCTTTGGTTTCAATAATTATTATTTTTTCATTCCTATATTAGGCTTTGAAATAGTGTTTTGATTGAAACAGTCTTGACAATAGCATTTGTCTCTGGATAAAATTTTCTTTCGCTTTTTTTTCCACTCAGGAGTTTGCAATGTCATCAAACCCAAATGGGACTCGTTCTCCTTGGTCAAAAGAAACCGTTTTAACAGTAAAAATATTCGCAATTGAATACATATTATTCCTTGGTTCCTGAGTTATTTTGCCATTGCTGTCATAGAGCTGTCGTGCGGTCGG
>CAISYK010000830.1 GCA_903889605.1 uncultured Bacteroidota bacterium | reverse complement strand
TTACAAATTCATAATTTGGAAAGAAAGGCAAACAAGTGTATAAGGCAAAAAAAATCACCGAACAATTCCTATTCTGCAGGTTTGCAAAACAGGAATTGTTCGGTGAAATAATTAAAGAAAAATAAAGCGATCCGCATTAATAAAAATAAAAACACGGCCTATCCAAACTAAAAAAAGGGGAAGCAGATTATAAAGCTGCTTTGAATCAAATTATATTTATTATTCAGTACATTCCAATAAAATTGGTATCTCTACTAATTCAGAATACTCTTCACCAGCTTCCATCATGTCTGTATCATCCTTCGCATAAAACCATCTTACGGAAACAACAACAGATTCCTCTTTCAGAGTTTCCATTTTACTGAAAATGTCCAATATCAATTTGGAGGAAGCAGTATTAAAATATTCCAAGTTGATATTCATTTCTAATTCCCCTGGTTTTTCAACGGCAAAATCATCTAGCCATTTAAGAACAGGTGCGTAAAAATTAACGGCATCCTCTGGTAATGACCGTCCCGAAATTTCATAAATTTTCTGCGATTGATCAAGTATGATTTTAGGGGTGTCTTCTGTGCCGGCTAAATTTATAATGTCCATTTTTTTTGATTTTAATTATTCTTATTAATTATTCCGACACTCTAGGAATACGTATCAGTAATGAATAAAAAGAGTGTGTATCGTTTACCTTTTCAAAGTCATATTCTATTTTACTTCCTGCTTTTCTGGCAATATCTACCAGCCCCAGACCGGCGCCTCCCTTATCAGATATGGCTCCGCTTTTTATAATAAGTTTATAGAGTTCTTTTAAGCCGTCTTTATCCAAAGTGGAAATTTCCATCAATTTAGATTTTAGTCCTTCCACGGAATTATTATTAATATAATTTCCAGTAGTAATATAATAAGAATTGTCCTGCTGCCCAACCATAATTATTCCCCAACTCACACCATCAGCATTTTTTTCTTCAATACCTGATTCGGATCCATGTTTACAAACATTCTGCAGACATTCTACCATAATATTGAATACTTTCTTTTTCACATTTGCTTCTTCATGAGCATCATCCATTTTCCTTTCAGCCATACTTAGAACGGCTTTGGTGATTTCCTGCGAGAATGAGCCTTCATAAATAAGATTAAGGCTTTTCTCTCTCATCTGCTTATGGAAATTATAAACAAACTTCATAGAATTACTATCTTTAATATTGGATTCGGAATTCATTTATCTAAGTTTTTATTTTTAAAATTCTATCTAAATTATTATAACATTAAAACATTGTCAATTTCCAAAAATCAGAATAATTTTAAACTCTTTTAAGGATATAAAAATATCTAAAAATTTTGAATCTAAATAATACAGAAACAAAAACTTATACAAATTTACACCTAAAACGAAAACAAACTAAATAAATTTTAACCCGATCAAAAGAACGTCATCCATTTGTTTATGCTCCCCTTTCCATTCCTCGAATGCTGTATCCATTATCCGGCTCAAATCATCAAAACTTTTATCCTGATTATTTTCTATTATATCTTTAACCTGCTTGCTCATAAATTTTTTCCCGGCCGTGTTAAATTGGTCTGGTAATCCATCCGTAAAGAAAAATATGGAATCATTTTCCGAATAGTTTATCGTATGTGTAACAAACTCTTTACGTGTTTTGTACTGCATACCTCCAATAGGATATTTATCAGCTTTAATTTCAGTAACAACATTTTCATGTAAATAATACAGCGGGCGGTGGGCGCCTGAAAACTGCAGTTCTTTCTTTTTTAGGTTGAACCTGCAAAAGGCCACGTCCATACCATCCTTAGATTCACTGTCGGCGGCTTCCTGTTTTAATGTCTGCTGAACACCTTTGTGGAGCCTATCTAAAACAACCCCTGTATCCAAAATCTCCTCATGGCCTGTAACCTCATTAAGAATAAAATATCCGATAAACGACATCAATGCACCTGGAACACCGTGCCCTGTACAATCAACAGCGGCAAGATAAAGGTAATCGCCTCTTTCTCTTATCCAAGGGAAATCGCCGCTTACAATATCCTTAGGTTTATACATCATAAAAGACTCAGGGAAAATGGCCTTAATAGTATTTACTGTCGGCAGAATTGATCGCTGGATCCTGTGCGCGTAGTTAATACTCTCTGTAATTTTTTTATGAGCTACCTGAATCTGCTGCTCAATAAGTTTTGCTTCTGTGATATCATGCGCTACGAATAGAATTGTTTCAACATGATTATCCTCGTTAAACTCAGGAATTGCATTTATTTTCAGAGTTTTCTTTCCTTCAATAGTATCATAAACAGTTTCAGTATGCGCATTTTTTCTGGTGTCAGAAACTTCTAAAATTATTTCAGAAATAAGGTCAGCAAAAGAAACGGCTAATCCTGTTGTTCTGATATCTTTATGGAGGAAAAACTCAGGTTTTTGCCCAAAGTAATTTTCAATTACCGGATTGGCATAAAACAATTGTCCGTTGGTATCAAGGCGCATGATAAGGTCAATACTGTTTTCAGAAAGCGCCTGCATCTGTCCGCGTTTTTTCTCTTCCTTCTCTGCTCTCCTTCTCATTGTGATATCCCGCGTATTAAGGACTATTCCCTGAATAGCAGAATCGTCAAGCATGTTTTTCCCTGTAGTTTCTGTCCATATCCGGCTTCCGTCCTTCTTAGTGAAACTGAACTGAACATCAAAAGTCTGTGACGGAAATTCTAAAAGATCGTAGATTAATTTATTGAATACATCTTTTCCCTTTGGATGAACGTGCTTATCTCCTTGAGTACCTATAAGTTCGTTTACTGAAAACCCTAAAATATTTTCCACAGAGGGACTTACGTACCGAACAACTGCATCCCTTTCATATATTGTAATTACTTCAGAAGCATTCTCCAAAAGCCCCTGCATAAGCTTATGACTTTTATTTACATCATCCAGCAGTTTACTGGTTTGTTCATTAACGCTCAGGTTAAATAATGTCTGAGCGATAACAACACTTACTTCCTGAAGATAAATTATTTCAAGAGGTTCAACAGAATTTAATGAGGCAAATTCAATCAATCCAAACAGTCTGTCGTTTGAGATAAGAGGAAGAATTAACAGACTTTTTGGTTTTTTATCGCCAAGCAAACCAGATGTAAACCTCGAGTAATCATTAGGTATTTCTGTGCGGTAAATAATTTCTTTTTCCAGAGCCGCCTGCCCTACGAGGCCTTCACCAAATTTAAATGCTTTATTTACAAACTTTTTTCTATCATAAGAATAACATGCTGCCGTCCTGATTACAGCTTTTTCATTTTTATCCTCCTCAATAAAATAAAATGCACCTTGGATGGCCCTTATTTTATTTATTAAGAAAACCAGGACATGATAAACAAGCTCCTCTTTATTTGGATGCGCCCTAAGAACTTCTCCAAGATTCGCCTGCCCTTCTATGTTCCACTGCCTGTTTTTTTCGTCCTCATCCGATTTTATAAGGTTGTCGCGCATCCTTATCATTGCGGCAGTAAGGCTCTCATCTCCTTCAGCTAATTCTATTTCGGAATTAAGTTTTCCATCCCCAATCTGCTCGGCAAACATCCGCACATGTACTATGCTTTCTTCGCGTGCAGCGAGCCGGCTCTTCAAGATGCTGTATGTATTATTTACCAGCAAACCGCCCACCAAAACAAGGTTTCCGATGGCGAAAGGTGTTATATCAAAAAGCCAATGTAAATTATTTACGGAATGAATATGCGCAATACTTTCGAAATTAAAAGGCATATATGACTGAGAAATATCAATTGTCCATAAAACAAACGGCACTATCCACCCTGCCATAAAAGAGGCAATTCCTGCGAGTAAAAGCAATTTGTAATTCATGCCCCGCTTTAAATAAGCCTTTAGCTGGATATTCTGAAGATATACCAATGAAAAAATTACGGCATAGATTACAGCTGTAAGAGCTATTAATATTAAAATAAGTATAAAAAGCTTAGGGGATTTATGTACCAGAGTATCCGTTTTAAAATAAGAAAGAATAATATAAGAAACCAAAGGAATGGACCCGGCGGCCAAGGCTATTCCCATAAATTTTTTTACCGGTTTGATTAAAATAAAATCGCGCTTTTTTATATGCTTAAAATTCAACCCCGATTCATCAATGCTTTTTATTGTATATTTTGAGCCATAGAATACCAAGAACAAGAAAATAAAGGGTGAAGAATCAACAATGATTTGATAATAACCGGAAGTATGGTAATTAATTAAGATATCTAATATTGAACCTTCCAATACGGCAAATACCCTGAAAGTTAAGAAAAAACTCAGCAAAAGGGATGTTACAGGGAATAGAATGCCAAGGCAAAGCCCGATAAATCCGAGTAATAAAAACAAATCAAATAAATTTTTGTCCTTATTCATTTTTTTCTCCTTTAACCTTGATTATTAATTATATTTTTACAATAAGACTGCCTAATAAAGTTGCTGCATTTTCAACAAATTGTTCATCATGCTGTTCATATTTCCTGAATGATGCTAATTCCAATACTCCTATAGTTTCGTTATTGAATAACATAGGGCAAATCAGTAAATTCTGAGGAACAGAGCTGCCCATACCTGAATATACAGGTATGCGGTCAACTTTTATTTCACTAAGATTTAATGTTTTTTTATCCATAGCTGCTTGTCCGCTCAAGCCTTCGCCAAAATGAAACTCCATAGGATCATTTTCAGGAACATAAAAAGCGTATCCGCTGACAAAACTTAACATTTTTTTTTCTTCCTTCTCAATAGTAATAAATAATGCCGCCTGAACAGATTCCGTTTGTTTTACAATAATTTTAAGGAACTCATCAAACATTTTTTCTTTTGTTTTCTCAGACAAAAGTGTTTTTTCCAATTGCGCAAGCTTACTTTTTGTTTCGTTTTCGTAAATTTCATTTCGTTTTTTCAGCAGCTCTTCGCTGCTTGAAATCTCATCAGCTTCAACAGTCAAAGACTGACTCAATTCCATTTTATTCTTTTTAGACATAATGAAAACAATACATAGCAGAGAGATGGAAATTATCAAAAAAACATTTAAAAAGTACAAATTCTTAACAGCTTTTTCTGCATCAATCCCGGATGCTTTAATAACAGTAATATTTCTAAAAATAAATATAAACGCCAACGCAATAACAGCCTGCAGTGCCAGATATAATTTTTTATGTTTTTTCAAATCAGCCATTTATCTGTTTAAAAAATTAATAATTTCTTTTGTATTTAACACTAAATCAATTTCCGTAGTCTTTAATGCAGCTTCAGGCATAGTTTTTATTGAGGCCTCGCTTGGATTCTGAACAATGGTGAAGCCCCCCCTGTCTTTAACTTTTTTTATTCCGTCGGCACCGTCACTGTTTGCACCTGATAATATAATGCCTATTAGTTTATCTTTATAAACATAAGATGCAGTTTCAAAAGTTAAATCAATAGAGGGGCGTGAATACTTAACCATCTCCTCTGTTGATAAAGCAAAAGTATTTCCCAATTCAACGTAAAGATGATAATTGGACGGAGCCAGATACACCTTACCCGGCAGTATTTTCTCTTTATCTTCCGGTTCGCAAACCATGTATTTCGATTTAAGGTTCAGCGCTTCAATAAATCCATGCCGTATATGTTTTAGCCTATGCAGGCACAATATTACGGGGATGTTTAATCCTTTCGGCAGATTCAACAGTATCTCAGAAATTACAGGAAAACTGCCTGCAGAACCGCCAATGACAATCGCTCTGAAATTATTTATTGTAACCTGATCCATTTAATTCGTTTCTCTAAAGGCCCAACCTCCGAAATATGGAAGAATATTACTAATTGAATAAGCCACTTTAAATTCTATTATTTTTTAATTGCGTCCTTCAAACTTAAAACATTTGTACTGAATTACTCTTTTGTTTTCTGGTATATTTTTTCCTCAATTGAAAAGGTTGAAAATTTATCA
Organism: uncultured Bacteroidota bacterium; assembly: GCA_903889605.1. GTDB lineage: Bacteria > Bacteroidota > Bacteroidia > 2-12-FULL-35-15 > 2-12-FULL-35-15 > 2-12-FULL-35-15. The sequence goes on along the minus strand of CAISYK010000830.1, from coordinate 2,225 downwards.
ATGCTTTTGCACCAGGCTATTGTTTCCTTTGAACCAATAGCCAAAAAGCTGTTTTTAAAAAGACTATTACTGAATAATTCTACAACGTGATCCTGAAGAACCATATTGAAATAAATCAGCACATTACGGCATAATATTAAATCAAATTTTGAAAATCCAGGTCCTAAAACAAGGTCATGAGGCTTAAAGGTGACATTTGCAATTAATGAAGTATCCATATATGCCATCCCCTCTGTTTCAGAAAAATAATCACTTAATTTCCCTTTACCTTCAAACCTTTCATAATTGCTTTGATTTAATTCCATGTTCCGTAAAGGATAAGCCCCCTTTTTAGCTGCTGCAATAACATCCTGATTAATATCAGTTGCTGTTATTTGAGCTCTGCCGAGCAGGTCCATTTCTTTTAATAAAATAGCCATTGAATACACTTCTTCACCTGAGGAACATGCAGCATGCCAAATCCTGATGTTCTGATGGCTGCCAATAATAGGTAAAACATCTTCTCTAAGCTTCCTCCAAAATGAAGGATCACGGAACATTTCGGTAGTATTTACTGTGATTTCCTTTAAAAACGAATCAAAGAAATTTTTATCCGCTTTGATCTTTGTAATTAATTCATCAACATTTTTACAATTAAAAACACTTATCGCCCTTTCAATCCGTCTTTTAAAGGATGTAGTGGCATAATTGCCAAAATCAAAATTATAAGTGTCCTTTACGGCTGCCACTATATTTCTGATTGATCTGATTTCTATTTCTTCTGCCATTTTTACCTTTCTGCCGGTTTATGAAATTATAAAAAAACAACCCGCATCTATTGATGAACTATCTTTGATGTAAAACAATAAATTATTTTATTCAGCAACAAATTTGAGATTTCACCTCCGGATTGCTGTTATTAAACTTGCTTGAACTTTCCTTCAAAATATGGAAAGCTTGAACAAAAAAGTCAAAAATGTAAAATTTTATTGGTGATTAGAATGAATTAATAGAGATTTTGCTTTTCTCTTTTCATTTAGTAATCACCATACAACACCGCTATTTTTTCTTTAAAAGTTCTTCAAATTCTTTTGCCATAATATCTTGCTTGATCTTTTTTTCAGTAATCACCAAGCCCAGTCCAATATATTCTTTAATTTTTCCGTGTTTATCCAATACTGGGGAAATCACCGTATCAACCCAATAATAACTTCCGTCTTTCGCTTTATTTTTTATTTCATTTCTCCAAATTTTACCTTTGGAAACTGTGTCCCACATTTCGGCATAAAAGGCCTCTGCCTGATGTCCTGATTTTAGGATACGATGATTTTTTCCCATTATTTCCTCACGTGAATATTTCGAAAAGCTAATGAACTGATCGTTTGCATAAATAATATTCCCTTGCGAATCAGTCTTTGAAATAATGGACATAGAATGCATTGTTCTGCGCTGAATTTCGGAATCCTCTTTATATTGTAAAATTTCTTCCTGAGCGTTGGCCATTTCTTCCATAGTAAGCTTTAATTTCTCCTCCTGCGCTTTGGCCTGCTCCTCACTCCGCTTCATATCTGTAAGCATTTTTTTTGTTTCTATTTCTTTGCGGGTCATTTCCTCTTGTGTAGCCTGCATTTCTTCCATGTTCTGGCGCATTTCTTCCTCCTGTGCGCGCATTTCTTCGGATTGCTGCTGAGTTTCCTCTAATAGTTTTTTAGTCTGTGAATTTATTTTTACACTGGATATTGTAGATGCAATACTTTCTCCTATTTTTTCAATAAAGTCACGCTGATATTGCTGGAACTCTTTAAAAGAAGCAATCTCAATTATTCCATAAGTTTTATCATTCAATTTCAAAGGAACAATAAGCAGGTTATTTGGGTTAGCTTTTCCAAGTCCGGAAGTTATTTCAATATAATTTTCAGGGAAATCCGAGAGGTAAATTGTTTCGTTTTCCTGCCAAGCCTGACCTACTAAACCTTCACCAATATTTACCTTCATATTCTTAAATTTCTTTCTATCCCATGCGTAGCAAGCTTTTAGTTCCAGAACTTCTTGATTTTTTTCTGCCTCCATAACAATGAAAATACTTCCCTGATTCGAATCAAGATATTTTACAAGATTATAAATCAATAGTTCGGTAATTTTTTAGAGTCGTTATTAACAAAGATATGTATAAAAATTTATGGGCATTGAAGTAGAATAAAAAGAAAAAAGCATGAAGGTTGTTTTGTGAAAAAAACTCAACATGC
>CAISYK010000829.1 GCA_903889605.1 uncultured Bacteroidota bacterium | reverse complement strand
TTTTGGGGACATTCAGAAAATGCTGTTAAAACACAAGTGTGGATTGCTGTATCAGTATATGTCTTAGTTGCTATCGCAAAAAAGAAATATAGGATAGAAAATTCGCTTTACGAAAGATTACAGATTTTAAGCATATCTATTTTTGAAAAAACGCCCATGAATCAACTGTTTCAGCAAACTCAATTACAATATTTCAAAGAACAAAATCTTAACCAACTGAAAATGTGGGACTAATATCAAAACGCTAATGATATTTCATATATATTCAAGAATATATTTTAAGCAAAAATCTTGATTTGTTTATAAACATAAAATTACAAAATGCGTTTATTTAATCACAACCTTTCCTTTACTGACAAGTTTCTGTTTATTAAATACCTTATAAACATACAATCCTTGAGAAAGCTGATCTGCCAAAATTTGTGTCTGGTCGCTAATGTTATCCATTCGCATTACTTCTTTGCCAACTAAATCGTATAGAATAAAATCCAATGCTGTTGGCTGTAATGAATTAGTAGATTGTATTTTTATTGTAGCTGACTTGCTGAAAGGGTTCGGATAAATGCTAATGGTAGTGCCATCATCTGTGAAATTTTCAATTCCAGTAGTAATTGAATTGGTAATATTAATATTATCAATATATAGCCTGTTTCCACCGCCAGTTTTATTTTCAAAGCCTAGCATTACTACGGGCTGACCTGCATATAAACTCATGTCGACAGTTTCTGTTCTCCATTGTGCGGCAGAAGGAACAAAGCAATATTGATTAATAGGAGCCGTTGCAAGGGTTGTCCCTCCTTTGTGGTAAATTTGATTCCACGTTGCACCGCAGTCAGAAGAAGCATATACAGAAAGGGTATCGGAATAAATTGTTCCTTGATAATTTTTCTGGGCGTATGCTAAATCAAAATTAAGAGTGGAGGTTCCTGAAGACATGTTATAACTTTTAGTGTAAAAGATGTCCCGCTCTCCAAAATAACCAAAGTAAAGGCAGTTGTCGAAACTTATGCTATGTGAACCTGTATGAGAAACAGTGGTATTAATCTCCCAAGTCATATCATTATCAGGGTTGGAAAGCGACCACGCGTTTGGAAGATTAACGCTGCTCTCAAATCCTTCCGCCATCGGCAAACTTGCACCGGTTGTTATATTTCCAATGGTGATAAAATTTGTTTTAATTATTGTGTCACTTCCGTTAGCATTAGCAGCAATTAGTTTTACACTATATGTTCCAGCCGTTGTGTAGATGTGTGTTGGAGATTGTGTGGTATAATCGATGGTGCCGTTATTATCTATGTCCCAAGCCCAAGAAGTGGGCAAACCTTGGCTCTTATCAGTAAAAGTAACAGTTTTTGGAGCAGAACAACCGATCGTAGGGCTAGCGTTGAAATAGGCTGTTGGCGGGTTTGCACATGTAGTTAAACAAGATGCTGAGTTATAAAGAGCCCTAATAGCATTCCCGGGCTGCACTCCAAAGCCATTAGCAAATACTACAAGATTACTTGGTTGATAACAATAACTCATTATTGTACCACCATTTATGGGTGTCGGTCCGGGAGCGCAACCTCCTTCAGTTGGAGCACAGTCGTCAATTGCTCCACCTATCCAACCACACCAATGAGTGTGATGAGATCCAAAATTATGCCCCAACTCATGTGTAAACACACAAACCTCCGCAGAATAATTAGGGTATGCCGCATATGAATTATGAATATTTCCATAAGAATGAGGCAAATTTGAATAACATAATTCATTACTGGCTATTCCTGTAAAACTAAGATTTCTAGTGGTAAGTAAATAAGCAACATTACCGTTGAATGTTGGCCGATTAGTTTCGAAATTAGTTATAAAATCAAGAGATAATGAATACGAAACATAAGGATCTGTGGAAGTCCAAACATATATTTGCGATATTTCTGTATTGATTGCTTCATTATAGAATAGTAACTGAGTAAAA
>CAISYK010000828.1 GCA_903889605.1 uncultured Bacteroidota bacterium | reverse complement strand
GCTCCATTGCCTATTAATATGGAAACATCGTTCGAAACCTGATTAGCAACTGCTAAATCCATTTTTCCATCTCCATTGAAATCCGCATTAACCATTGAATATGGCTGTTCCCCCACGGACAAGGTAGTTGCCGGTGCGAAGGTTACTTGTGCGTTGGCATTGTGAATTAAGAGTTGCAAATTAAAAGTTGCAAAGGCAATTAGCGTTAAGTGTAGATTTTTAATTTTCATAATTATTTTGTTTTGTGTTAAATTTTTTGTGAATGTGTTTTTATGAAATCAGCTTTGGAAAGGCTTTAGAAATGATTTAGAATGCGAACAACTTCCACAAATGATAATATTTTTATGAGATTATTATTTTGTTTGATTTCAAATTTATAACCTCATTTGAGGAATTCGCAGGGTATTCGATGGTATCGTATTTTTAGTAGTTCAAAGGGGGGGATTCTTAGAATGGAATATATTAATTACCCTGTCATCCAGAAGAGCCATTTTTGGCGATGAAGGATCTTGTTAATCATCAGCATAATCATTTATATAAGCAAGATCCCTCACAAAGGTTCGGGATGACAGAATGGGAGATTCAACTATCCTCCAGAAGAGCTATTTTTTGGCGATGAAGGATCTTGTCAATCATCAGCATAATCATTTATATAAACAAGATCCCTCACAAAGGTTCGGGATGACAGAATGGGAGATTCCTCTGTCATCCAGAAGCGCCATTTTTATGGCGATGAAGGATCTTGTTAATCATAAGAATAATCCACTAGCGTCCTAACGTTTTAAATTAAAGTTCTTTGAAATTATTGATAGATAATAGTTGTAGCGTTTTTGCAGGCTTAAACGATTTGAATTGATTTCGACTTTCTTGTTATAATTTTGGCCTTAAAAGCCAATGAATTCAGGAAAATATGTTTTCTCACAAATTGTTTCGCTTCTCTCAGCGAACGATTTTAATAAATATGTTGAACAATACAAGGGTAATTATAAAGTTCTTCATTTTACTTGTTGGCATCAATTGATGTGTATGATGTTCGGTCAGCTTTCTAACTGCGATAGTTTGACTGATTTAACTGTAGGTCTCAAAGCCCAAAGAAACAAATGGTATCATTTGGGAATGGGAACTGGATTATCAAAATCAAATTTAGCCTATGCAAATGAAAATCGTGATTGGAGAATATTTGCAGCCTTTGCAAATACATTAATTTCAGAGGCAAAAATTCTTTGTAAGAATAATTCAGATGTTCTTCCAACCATTAAAGGAAATGTTTATGCCGTTGATTCTTCTACAGTTGATTTATGCCTGAATATATTTTGGTGGGCAAAATTTCGAAAAGAGAAAGGGGCTGTAAAATTGCATACACAATTTGATGTAAAAGCGAATATTCCAACCTTTATCGACATCACCAATGGCTTAACCCATGATGTACATTTTCTTGACAAAATAGTTTATGAAGCTGGTGCATTTTATATTGCTGACAAAGCTTACATTGATTTTGAACGACTGTATGTTATCCATGAAGCAGGCGCATTCTTTGTCACACGAGCTAAGGAGAATATGAACTATCGCAGATTATATTCAGCAAAAGTTAATAAATCGAAAGGTGTAAAATGCGACCAAACGATTATGCTCAACAATTATTATTCTTCAAAAGGTTATCCTGAAAAAATTCGGAGAATAAAATATTACGATAAAGAAACAGATAATGAATTCGATTTCATTACAAACAATTTTCGATTATCTGCCCTAAAGATTGCTCTATTATATAAGCATCGCTGGGCTGTTGAGCTATTCTTTAAATGGATTAAACAGCACCTAAGAATAAAATCATTTTGGGGCTATTCAGAAAATGCAGTACGCATACAAATTTATTCAGCAATCATTACATACCTTACAATTTCAATCATGAAAGAGAAGCTAAAGTTGAAACAGACGAATTACGAAATATTACAGATTTTAAATTTTTCGTTAATCGACAAAATCCCCATACAGCGCCTATTTGACGACTATTATCTACAAAATTTCAAAGAACAAGATTGTAATCAACTGATACTCAATTTATAATGTTAGGATGATAGTGAGAATTTGTTTAAATTTAAAAGTAAAACTGCTTACATTTTTTTAAGAATTTCATTTTGTTTTTTAAGATTTTCCATAAGCACGTCCCTCATAATTTTACAAGCTGCGGAAACTTTTTTTGAGGATAGTTTGTAATATACATTCAATCCTTCTTTCCGCTGAAGTAAAATTCCTTTATTTGTCATTGAAGTCAAATGCTGAGAAAGGCTGGATTTTGCACCTCCGACTTTTTCAAGTAATTTACCAAATGACATTTCTTTAGCCTGCAGTATATCAATGATCTCTATTCGTATTGGATGAGCTAATGCCTTGCATACATTGGCCTGAAGTTCAAATATTTTTTTATCGATCAAAAGTTCATAAGTTTAAGTGTTCACAAATATACGAACTACTGAACAAACAATAATCGATTTTAACTTATTTAACAAAAAAAACAGCCCTTATATTTTTACAATAGATATGGGGGTATTACTAATTGCTTTTTATTTCTTTTATTGTAGATCCGCATTTTAACATAGCTTTTCCAAAATATGGATTTCTAATTTCTTTGGAAATACTCATCCAATCCGCACCCTTATTGTTGTTTGCCATAGGGCAGTGCTGTATAAAAAGAGTTTTATTATATGGGGAAAATGCACTTGTAAAAGCTATTGCAGTATTTGAAATGGTGATAAAGGCTTTACGTATTTCCTCAATATTTTCAACTCCAGAAATTTGCTTCAAAGCATTTTGCAGTTCATTGCTGTATTTCATCCAATCATTATGTAAGTCTCCGGTAAATAATCCCATGTTTATACTGGCGAGAGTTTTCTGCATATTGCCGGCGGCTTTTTTTGCATCTGAAATGTTATCAGCACCCAACGCATCCTTCAATAATAGGTAGTCATTTATAAGATTCTGCAAGGCCTCTTTTGCTTTTTTACTGATATTTAAACTTTTTGTATTATTATTTTCTGATTTTTCAGAAGAGACTTTGATATTCATATCCGCTTTAGAGCCGCTTTTCATATCATCTCCCTCTTCAGAATTCATCATGCTTTGTTTGCCTGCCAATTGAGCAGCTGCGTCTACCTTGAACACTCCATTGGTCACAATTTCTTCACCTTCCTGCAAACCATCTTTTACAATATAAAAACTGCCGGCATCTTCACCAAGTGTGATTTCGCGGTATTCAAACGCAGGCTTAGTTTGCTCTTTTAATTTTACATAAACAACAGCCTTCTTTCCTGTCCAAAGCACAGATGATTTTGGAATAATTAAGGCATTTTTTACTGCTGATAATTTTGTTTTTATTATCCCATGAACAAACATTTCTGGTTTCAGCAGGTTGTCAGAATTCACCATTTCTGTCCTCACATAAGCAACACGCACTTCAGAATCCATCACAGGATCAATAAATGTTACCTCACCGCTGAACATTTTTCCCGGCAGTGATTGAACTTCAAAAGTTAAATTATCGCCTTTACGAATCCAGGGCAGATCACTTTCATAAGCATCGAACAATACCCAAACAGAAGATAAATCAGCAATTTCAAAAAGCAATGTGCCTTCACTCACATAAGCACCAAGAGCAATTTCTCTTTTCATTACTGTACCTTTTAAAGGAGATAGAACATCGAAGTAATTTTGAGGTTCTCCATTTTTTTCGATATTGTCTATCTGATTTTCGTTAAGTGACCAGAGTTTGAGTTTATTCCTCGCAGCCTTGTAATATTCAGGATTAGACTGTTTGAATTTTATCGATTCAAATAATTCTTTTTGCGCCGTAATCAGATCAGGAGAATAAATAGTTGCAAGCTTTTCGCCCTGCTGTACTTCCTGTCCGGTAAAATTCACAAATAGTTTTTCTATTCTTCCCGAAAAGCGTGAAGTTATTACGGAAATCTTTCTCTCATCTGGTTTCACCTTGCCGGGAAGGCGAATTTCCTTGCTGGGCAATGATTTCTGAACAATAGTAGTCTGAACTTCAGCAATTTTCACAGCACTTTCGCTCATTTGAATCTTATTATATTCATTGTTCTCTTTATCTTCACCGCTGCTTACAGGTATCAGGTCCATTCCGCAGATGGGACATTTACCGGGCTTATCCACTCGTATCTGCGGGTGCATGGAGCAAGTCCAAATCGAGGCCTGCACTTCACTATTTTTATCGGATGAAACTGCTGTTGAAGAACTTTCTTTTCCTCCTCCAAAAATTATCCAACCGATAATTATTCCAGCAATTATCATTGCTGCATAAATAAAAAGCTGTCTTTTATTTTTCATAATTAATATTTTATAAACAGTATTATCAATTTAAATAAGCATTATAATTCAATAACGTTTAAATATTATCAAAAAAGCATATTACAACAACAGCCATGACTGGGCTTTAAACTCTGTTAGGGATTTATTTAGATTTTTGATTCCAATTTATGTTTACCTCTAACAGGGTGAGAAACCATGTCAGAGAGCGTTATATATAAAAACAAAAAAATAATGCTTCCTCTTAACTAAAAGTCTTTAATTCGTAAATTCTTATTTCGTAAAAATTATTGTTTTCCTGATAAATAATTAATATTTGCTGCACTTGCATTAAGCATTGCACGGGCATCTTCAAGTTCCAAAGCATACATAAGCTCCTGTTGCTGCATCCTCAAAACTTCTTCAAAATCGGTTCCTGATGTTGAGAAAGCCGATAGTAACAATTCACGCGCATTTTTTGCAAGATTGTATAAACGTTTATACAAAATCATTCTTCTCTGTGCATCAAGATAATCGCGGTAACCCATTTCAAGTTCACTATTAAGTTCATTTGTCATATTTATTTTTTCATACCCAGCTGACTCACTATTGAATTTTGCCTCATTCACCATTGCATTGTATTTTTTTCGGTTTAATGGAATCATTACCCCGATTTCCGGAAACATATACATATCCTTTCCATTCTCATGTATATGACCGTTTGTTTCAGGACGTTTAGACATATTTACATAAGTAGCACCAATAGTAAATGATGGGTATCCGTTTTTTTTTGAAGCTTCAATCTGTTTTTCCCAGGAAGAAATATCGTAATCAATTTTCTTTAATGATGGATTATGCGCAGCGATAGAATCCATTATAACAGTTTTTGAATCTGGGAGTGTCTCTTTCCATAATGTATCTGGAAATACCAAGGAACCTGGAATTTTTGCATTAATAGATTTTTCAAATTCCGCCTTTAACGGCCATTCACTATCTTTAAGATAAGCTAATTTATTTTCCATTTCCGCTATTTCCATATCTGAGCGCAGCACATTTACAAAGGAACCTTTGCCCGTTTCAAACCTTATTTTAGCAAGTTCACGCATGGAGCGTAATAATTCCAAATTTTCATTTGTTATTTGAACTGATTTTTTTTGAACATACAGTTTAAAATATATCTCTTTTACTTCTTTGAAAAGTTTGTTTCGTTCGTTTGTAAACGATTCATATTTTGCTTTTGCCATTTCTGCGGCTGCTTGTTCTTGTGCTTTGAGCTGTCCGAACCAAGGGAAAGCCTGTGATGCAGATAAAGTAAACCTCTCCTTTCCCATTTCAAGAAACAGAGGAGTAGTGAAATACTGGAACATCAGATTAGGGTCAGGCAGAGCTTTTGCCTGTGGAAGTTTTTCCAATGCAGCTTTATATTCGCTGAACGCAGCTAAAAGTGCAGGGTTATTTTCGGATGCCGTTTTCAAGTAACTATTTATTTCCTGCTGAGAAAACAAGCTGTTTATAGTGCCTAAGAAAAACAAGAAAATTATTATTTTTTTCATAAAAAATATTTTACTCCTGCACCTGCGGGATTGATTTCATTTCTTTTTCAACAACTCTTTCTCTCCAAACACATTGAAGGATAGGCACAATATACATTGTCATCATTTGAATAATCATTCCGCCAAAAGTTGGAATTGCTATCGGTATCATAACGTCGGCGCCTTTGCCGGTTGATGTTAAGACAGGCAATAATGCAATAATAGCGCAGGCTGCAGTCATTACAGCTGGACGCACACGCTTTTTTCCTGCAATAATAACCGCATTGCGCACTTCATCAACAGTCTTAGGTTTTAATGTCTCAAATGTCTGATGAATGTACGTTCCCATTATAACGCCGTCGTTTGTAGCAATTCCGAATAAGGATATAAATCCTACCCAAACAGCCACGCTCAGATTGATAGGATGCATTTGAAACAGTTCATGCATATTCACTCCGGCAATAGAAAAGTTCATGAACCAGTCCTGACCGTAAAGCCAAATAAGTATAAAACCTCCGGCAAATGCAACAAACACACCGGAAAAGTGAATACATGATGCCGTTACAGTTTTAAATTGAAAATAAAGAATTAGAAATATCAGCAGCAGTGAAATCGGAATAACAATCATGAGGCGTTTATTGGCCCTCACCTGATTTTCAAAGCTGCCTGAAAATTTAAATGACACACCCGGAGGCACAACAAATTCACCTAATTTAATTTTTGCATCAATGAAGCGCTGTGCCTCCTCAACTACATCTACTTCGGCATGACCGGGCTTTTTATCAAAAATCACAAATCCTGTAAGGAACGTATTTTCACCGCGAATCATTTGCGGGCCCCGCTTGTAAGTTATTTCAGCTAATTCACCTAAAGGAACCTGCACCATTTTTGGAGTAGGAATAAGAATTTTTTTAAGATCTTCAGGATTATCGCGGTATTCCCTGGCATAACGGATACGTATTGGAAAACGCTCACGTCCTTCAACGGTTGTTGATATTTTCATCCCGCCAATAGCGGTACTGATCGTGGTTTGCATATCTTCTATAGTTAGGCCATAACGTGCGATGGCTTCACGGTTAATTTCTATTTCAAGATAAGGTGTTCCAACAATACGATCGGCAAAAACAGATGAAGTTGAAACAGAAGGAACTTCTTTCAGAATATTTTCTAACTCAATACCTACTTTTTCAATTGATGCAAGGTCAGGGCCATAAACTTTCATTCCCATTGGTGCGCGCATACCAGTTTGAAGCATTATTAGCCTGGTTTCAATCGGCTGTATTTTAGGAGCAGAAGTCATTCCAGGAATTGAAGCAGCTTTAATAATTTCCTTCCATATATCGTCTGGTTTTTTTATTTCAGGACGCCACTGGCGGAAATATTCACCGCCATCATCTGTAACAAGCTGTTCAGCAGAAATATTTTTATAACCATCACGATTTAAATTATAGGTTGTGCTGTCTTTCAATAAAAAATTTCCGTCTTTATCTGTCTTAAAGCGCAGACGCTGCCCATCTTCGTTAAGGATATATTCTGGTCTGTAATTAATTTGGTTTTCATACATTGAAACAGGTGAAGGGTCTAATGCAGAATTTACGCGTCCCCATTTTCCAACAACATTTTCTACCTCAGGTATTGTTCGCACCCTCTGATCAAGCAAAGCAATAACATCCATATTTTCTTCAACACCTGAATGAGGCATTGTAGTAGGCATAAGAAGGAATGATCCTTCATTAAGCGAAGGCATAAATTCTTTTCCTACACCGGGGAATTTATGAGTCATTTTTTCCCAAAGAGATGTTTGACGTACATTGAGTCCTATTTTTCCTATTCCATCAGCTGCCCAGCCAAAAATATTTTCGCTTCCAAGCCAAATTGTTAGTCCCAATAAAAGAGTAAAAAACGGAATCAGCATAAACTTCCATTTATTTGCCAGGCACCAGCGCAACACCCTTTCATAGCTGTGAACCATCAGTGATATGGCTCCCAGAACCGCTGCTATTATACCTCCAACAAAAAGTAAATTCACAAGTGTGCTGTTATGAGCCCCAAGCGGAAGCCATTCAATTGAAAGGTAATACACAGCCACCAACAAAATGATTAAGTTATTTATTAGATTGGGAATATTTTTTCTTTTCTCCGGCCAGCGGCAAATCAATAAATTATTTATGCCCAAAGCTATTAGTGATAAGGCGGTATAGGTTCCCCATAAAATAGTAAATAAAAGCCCCGCTGTTATCATCAAATAATTAAATAATTTGCGAATTTTATCCGAATCAGAACGGATAGAAAAAATATAGTAGGTTATTGCCGGCAGCGCTATCATTCCTGAAATATATGAAGCGAGCAAGGCAAAAGTTTTAGTATATGCCAATGGAGTAAAAAGTTTACCTTCTGCGGCTTCCATAGTAAAGACCGGAAGGAAACCAATTATTGTTGTTGCAAGAGCAACAGTAACAGCGGCTCTTACTTCGGAGGCGCCGGTATAAATTACTTCTAACAATTTTTTGCCTTTGGCACCATGGTTTTCAGGCATTTCGAGATGCCTGATTATATTTTCAACATCAACAATACCGAGGTCAACCATTACACCAATGGCAATTGCTATTCCAGACAATGCGACAATATTGGCATCGATGCCGAACAGTTTCATTGCACTAAAAGCCATAAGAACACTAACAGGCAGAAAAAATGATACGATAACAGATGCTCTTAAATTCATTAACAAGACAATAATGACAATGATAGATATGAGTATTTCGTGCGACAAAACAGACTCTAATGTCCCGATGGTTTCTTTTATCAATCCGGTTCTGTCATAAAAAGGAACAAGGGTAACTTTAGAAACAGTCCCATCTGCAAGTGTTTTGGAAGGTAAACCCGGAGAAATTTCGGCAATTTTCTTCTTAATTTTTTCAATAACTTCCAAAGGATTTGATTTATAGCGTGCTACAACCACTGCCCCAACCGCCTCTGCGCCTTCTTTATCGAGACCTCCGGTGCGGATTGCCGGACCAAAATTTACTTTAGCAACATCTTTAATACGGATTGGGGTATTGTCCCGCACATCAACAACTGCATTTTCTAAATCCTGAAGCTTTTTAATGTAACCAATCCCTCTGACGTAATATTGAGTACGGTTTATTTCAATAGTTGCAGCACCGACATCAATGTTGCTTTTCATTACAGCTTTCATTACCTGTTCAACATCAATGCGCTGCGCTTTGAGCGCGTTTGGGTCAATGTCAACCTGATATTCTTTAATGAAACCGCCTACTGATGCTACTTCTGAAACACCATATACAGAATTGAGTGCATATTTTAAATAAAAATCCTGGATAGTGCGCAGCTCTTGAGGATCCCAGCCGCCTGTTGGTTTTCCGGTTTTCGGATTGCGTCCTTCAAGGGTATACCAAAAAACCTGTCCCAGTGCTGTGGCATCAGGACCCATAGCTGGCTGGACGCCGGAAGGCAAGGTACCTGAAGGCAGGGAGTTTAATTTTTCAAGAATTCGTGATCGGCTCCAGTAAAAATCAATTTTCTCTTCAAAGATGATATAAATGAAAGACATTCCGAACATAGAAGTGCTGCGGATATCTTTAACCCCAGGTATGCCTAACAAAGCAGTTGTGAGCGGATAAGTAATTTGGTTTTCAATATCTTCCGGATTTCTCCCCATCCATTCGGTGGCAATGATCTGCTGATTTTCTCCAATATCAGGGATGGCGTCTACAGCAACAGGGTCGCGCGGAAACCAGTTCGTTTTCCAATCGAATGGCGAATTTGCAATTCCAAGTCCGATGAAACCAAAAAGGATAATAAAAGCCGCTAACCTGTTTTCTAAAAAATATCTAATTATTCTATTGAGCATAGATTTAGTGTAATTTTTTAATTATGACTTACTGCTTTGATTTGCAACTAACTGTGCTGTTTTATTT
>CAISYK010000827.1 GCA_903889605.1 uncultured Bacteroidota bacterium | reverse complement strand
TTTTTTAAAAATTAATTCAAGAAATTAGTATTGTTTTATATTATTGAAATATCGAAAGCCGCTTGGATTATTTAGTGTCAGTCTTTTAAGTCAATATTAGCAGCAGATTCACAGATTAATAAAATTATTTCTCCTTTTAATCTGTGAATCTGCGGCAAGTTTTTTTTTTAATTAGCCGACTATATTAGCTGACACTAATTAATGGAAATATATTTTAGTCAAAAGGTTAAGTGTTTTTTTTCGAAGCATGTTATATTTCAAATTGTTTATAAGCTTTGAATTTTACATCAGCAATTTATTTGAACAGTCATGACATATTCTATATAATATTGAATTACTTTAGTAAAAAAAACATGAAACTCACTTATAAAGCAGAACTGCTTTTTTTCAAAAGACCTTTTAGGACTGCACATGGTGTGCGGTCATCCACACCAATTGTTTTAACGCAAATAGAATATGAAGGAGCAACAGGGTATGGAGAGGCGTGCATGCCGCCATACCTGGATGAATCACATAAAACTGTTTTATCATTTTTAAATAAAGCTGCCGAATTATTTTCAGGTTATAATAACCCGCTTCAAATCGAAACAATATTACAAAACATTGACAATATTGCGCCAAACAATACCGCTGCAAAAGCTTCTGTTGATATTGCTTTACATGACTTAGCAGGCAAATTACAAAACAAACCCTGCTGGCAATTATTTAACTGCGATAAAAATAACACGCCATATACATCTTTTACTTTAGGAATTGATGAGCCGGAAATGATAAAAGAAAAAGTCGCTGATGGGGAAAACTTCAAGATTTTAAAAGTTAAATTGAATGGTGAAAATGATAAGACAATTATTTCAACTATACGAAGCATTACAAACAAGCCAATCATAGTTGATATAAATCAGGGCTGGAAAGATAGAAATCACGCATTAGAAATGATAGAATGGTTAAATGATAGAAATGTATTGTTTATAGAGCAGCCTTTGCCTAAAGACAGTTTAGATGATGCTGCATGGCTTTTTGAAAGAAGCCCATTACCGATATTCGCTGATGAAAGTATTCAGCGTTATTCTGATATAGAAAGGATCAAAGGTTGTTTCCATGGAATTAATATAAAGCTGATGAAATGTACCGGCATGCATGAAGCATTCAAAATGATTGCAAAGGCACGCGAATTAGATATGCAGCTGCTAATTGGATGTATGAGTGAAACATCATGCGCAGCATCTGCAGCGGCTCAGCTTGCACCATTATTTGATTTTGCTGATTTAGACGGACCATTATTAATTAAAAATGACTTGTTTAATGGAATCAGATTTGAAAATGGAAAGATTTCCTTAAGTGAGTTGCCTGGTATTGGTGTTATTCCTAAGTCTTAGTTTTTTTTCTTTATAAGGGAGAGTGGAAGTGGAAGGTAAATACATCCGCCAATCAGGTGGAAAAGGTCAGTATGGTCACTGTTGGTTGCGTATTCGCCCTCAAGAGCGTGGTTTGGGCTTTAAGTTCAACAACAAGATCGTAGGTGGAACTATTCCTAAAGAGTACATTCCAGCTATCCAAAAGGGTTGTGAAGAAGTTTGTCAAAACGGTGCTTTGGCTGGTTATCCTTTG
>CAISYK010000826.1 GCA_903889605.1 uncultured Bacteroidota bacterium | reverse complement strand
GCAATAAAAGCTAGTATAAATCAAATTCAAGGAAAAGGCATTGCTCACAGAGATGTGAGAAAAAAGATTGACTTGCTGCTTTCAAAAAATTAAGGAGGAAGGCTTTCGCATTAATACCTAACAAAATTATCTTTTCGTTTTCCGCTTCTTTAATATTTAGAAGAAGATAGATTTTTTTCTGCACATAACTTCCTGAATAAATCTGGAATGTTAAATCATATTAAAAATCCGTAAGTTTATTTTTATTGGATTTCTTATTCAATATCTCAAATTATTTAGCAGGCTCTGCAATTTCCTTTTCTTTTACCCAATAATAGTAAAGCTTGTTTTGTGAAGCCATTGTGGGCATTTTAGCTGAATCCCATAAGCCTTTTGTATCAATGAATGCAATGCATCCATGCTGAGCTGCTGCATTTTTTTTTATTTCCTGTATCTCTTTATCATTCAAATCGCTCACAGATCTTATTGCCCCGTGAATTTCAACTGCACCTTCCCCTAAAACTTCGTAACCTTCCGAAGGCTCCTTTTGTTCCATTATTTTTATTTCAACAGTATCACAGTATTTCCTGATTTTTATGGTATTGTTCTGCGAATAAATGTCAGTATAAATAAGCATCGAGCTTAATATGAGAGTTAACCTTAATAACTTCGAAATATCCATTTTAAAATAGATTAAGCATATTAATATTTGCAATACATAGAGGATCTAACTCACCAATAGAGGATCTAACTCACCAAATTTGTTATTCAGGAGTGAAAAATAATCAAGTTTAATTTGTGTAATAATTAAAACTTACGTTTAAACTTATTATTGGGATTTGCCCCTGGATTTGCATTGTCCTTACGGAATCCGCCGCTGCTTTGCTTTCCATTGGCAGGTTTCTTTTTATCACGATCGCGGCTTTGGTTGGGCGGGCGAGGCACGAAAGTTTGAGTACTTCGTAAACAAGAAGAATCGGCTAATTTAAGTTCGCCTTTCGAAAGTTCGGTTAATTGTTTTAGAATAACTTCATCGTTTACCGAATCACGGTTCCACGTAAGGTAAGAACGTTTCATCAAATTGGCAATTTGTTCAACCAATGCATTTTTTTCATCGCCTTCTGAATATTCTCTTGCTTTAGTAATAATACGTTCTACTGTTTTTCCATAATGTTTGTAACGGATATCATTACTTGGATAAAATACTCTGTCGGGCTTTGTTTGAAATGTTTCGCGGGTTGGTTTCGGATATGGTGAATCAACATCTAATTTAAAATCAGAAATGATAAAAATATGATCCCACAATTTATGCTTAAAGTCTGTGACGTCGCGCAGATGCGGATTTAACTGTCCCATCACATTAATTATAGCTTGTGCCACTCTATTCCGCTCATCACGATTTTCAACAGCTATTGCAAAATCAATCATTTTCTGAATATTTCTTCCATATTCTGGAATGATCATGTGCGGAAGACTAGTATTATAATCCATTTAGTTTTGTATGGGTTGGTAATTGTATTGGGTTGGTAATTTTTAAAAACGTATAATCGAGAAAACAAAGATACAGGTTTTTATTCCAATTTGCAAAAAAACGCGATATTCGCACAATAAAATAGGGTTTATTGGAATCTGTAAACTAATTTTTAAAAGTTTTTTTCTAAATCGCAAATTCTCTAAATCAACAATTCTCTAATTTTTAAAAAATTGAAACCAAGCATACCAAAAGGCACTCGTGATTTTTCACCTCAGGAAATGGTGAAGCGTAATTTTATTTTTGATACCATAAAACAAGTGTTTCAGCGGTATGGCTATCTGCCTATTGAAACGCCAGCAATGGAAAATCTTTCTACACTCATGGGTAAATATGGGGAAGAAGGCGATAAATTGATTTTTAAGATTTTGAATTCAGGCAACCCTTTTAGTGATTTTGAAAATGAAGATCTCAATTCAATCCTCCATTTCATGTCAAATGATGTTAAGACAAGAGAGGCATCAGAAAATTTTTCTCAAAATAATGTGAAAGAATTTCATGAAAACATGAGTAAACTATTTCAATCTACTGCTAGAAAGTTAACAGAGAAAGCGCTCAAATATGATCTTACAGTCCCTTTCGCAAGATACGTTGTTCAGCACCAGCATGAAATTACATTCCCTTTCAAGCGTTATCAAATACAGCCAGTTTGGCGTGCGGACAGACCGCAGAAAGGACGTTACCGCGAATTTTACCAGTGCGATGCTGATGTGATTGGAAGCAATTCATTGATAAATGAAGTTGAACTTGTGCAGCTGATTGATGATGTATTTACCAAATTAAATGTACCGGTACTTATCAAAATTAATAATCGAAAAATATTAAGTGGTATTGCAGAAATAATAGGCGAAAAAGATAAGATTATAACCATTACTGTTGCCATTGACAAATTAGATAAAATAGGAATTGATGGTGTGAATAAAGAATTACTTGAAAACGGAGTCAGTGTTGATGCAATCGAAAAACTACAGCCATTAATAGCTTTCCAAGGCAGCACCATAGAAAAATTAAATTTCCTGAAAGGACTTTTATTGAGTTCTGAAATTGGCCTGAAGGGAATTGAAGAGGTAGAATATATATTCAAAACCGCAGATAGTTTAAAATTAAATACAGCTGAAATCGAATTAGATATAACTCTTGCCCGCGGCTTAAACTACTACACAGGCGCTATTTTTGAAGTAAAAGCTAATGTCGGAACTTTAACCAGCAGTATTTGCGGCGGAGGAAGGTATGATGATTTAACAGGTATTTTCGGTTTGCCAAATATGTCGGGAGTGGGTATTTCTTTTGGTGCAGATAGGATTTATGATGTGCTGAACGAATTGAATTTATTTCCTGAATCGGTTGCCGCTTCTACAAAATTATTATTTGTAACCTTTGGTGAAGCCGAACAAAATTATTGTCTGCCGCTATTAGCAATGGTTCGTAAAGCAGGTATTAATTCAGAGATCTATCCAGATGCAAATGCAAAAATGAAAAAACAAATGAGTTATGCGGATGATAAAAAAATTCCATTTGTTGTAATAGTGGGAGGTGACGAAATGGCAAATGGCTTATTAAGTCTGAAGAACATGACATCAGGTGAGCAGGAGAAAATTTCCATTGATGATATTATTAATAAATTAATAAAAAAAAATAACCACTAAGTCGCTAAGCCCACCAAGGTTAAATAAGACTTAGTGTTTCTTTGTGTTC
>CAISYK010000825.1 GCA_903889605.1 uncultured Bacteroidota bacterium | reverse complement strand
GATAATTTTTTTATTCCGAAAATTTTAAACTCTATTTGCTTCGATATCGGTTTGGCAATTCATTAGAAAATGCTGCTATTTTGTTCAATATAATTTACAAATTCGATTTTTTTAAATAAATTTGCTTTTCATTATTAGTTTCAATTAATTTCATCTGCAAAAAGCAGATAATAAATTTAACATTAAGACTATTAAATAGTTATAAAATCATAAAAAACTCTATTTGTGAATATCCCGGAAAGCAGCAATCCTTCATTCATCTTTGATTTGTTTCGTCAGATGAATCATTATAGTTTAAGCTATATATATCGCGGAGGGTTTTCTATTGACCTTTCTAATAAAATTCTTTCCTTAGCGGAGACCAACATGGCAAATCATAGTGAATCTTCTGCTACAAAGAAAAAAGTGTATTTCATCATGCTTGAATCTTTACAAAATATTACCCGGCACTCGGACATTAAACCACAAGAGAAAATTGACAATTCAAGCTTCTTTGTTATTCAGAGGTTAGTAAACGATTATTATATATCTTCAGGAAATATTGTTGAGAATAAAAATATTGATTCATTAAAATCCAAGTTAAGCAAAGTAAACAGTTTGGACAAAGAAAGTTTAAAAGTTTATTATAAAGAAACCCTATCTCAAGGGGATTTTTCAGCAAAAGGAGGGGCAGGACTTGGATTAATTGAAATGGCTAGAAAATCAGGAAACAAATTAGCTTATGATTTTAAAAAAATTAATGAGGACCTTTCGCATTTTTATTTTCAGATAAAGGTATCAGTGCCTGAGATAGATCTTGGGGCTGAGGATATAAACATTGATAGATTAACCTGGATAGAAGGACTAGAAGAACAAATTTTAGAAAGAAATCTGAATCTTATTTACCAGGTTGATTTTAACCAGGAAAACTTGATCAGCATTCTTTCAATGACAGAAGGAAATATTGGGAACAAAAAGGATTTAGCTCTGAGCAAAAAGATTTTTAATATTATAGTTGAATTGTCGCAGAATATATACAAACACGCTGATGAACCGGACCCAAGTAAGGATGGTAAATCAGGTATTTTAATGATTGGAGAAAAAGACAGGGAATACACTATTACCACCGGCAATTTAATTTTAAGCAGTAAGGTTGAATCGTTAAGTGCTTCTTTGGATAAAGTAAATAATGCTGATTTTGACGAACTTGATACCCTTTTTAATAGTATAATAATGAAAGACGAACAAAAAGGTCAGAAAGGGGCAGGACTTGGCTTTATTGATTTAAAAATGAAAAGCCAAAATAATTTGATATATAATTATAGTCCTGTGGATGCAGACTATTCTTTTTTCGAAATTCAGGTTATTGTAGCAGAAAAATAATAAAACTAATAATGGAAATATTACATATAGAAGCGACGAGCGATACGCCAAAAGTGCGGATGGATTCAATTTTAGGCACTTTTGAAATTTCACAAAGATGCTTTCCTGAAGACGCTGCAGGATTTTATTCTCCCATAATAGAATGGGTGAAACAATACATTATTACTCCAAATGAAACAACACATTTTAATTTTAAACTTGAATATTTTAATACTGCCAGCTCAAAACAGTTGTTTAAAATTCTAATATTGCTGGAGGAATTATCTAAAAAAAATGAGGTTATTATTTCATGGCATTATAATAAAGAAGACAGCGATATGCTTTCGTCCGGGGAAAGATACTCAAAACTTGTTAGGTTAAAATTTAATATGGTTGAAATATAAAATATACTCTATCCACCAATAAATAATCTTTTTTTTATTATTTCGTTTCCTTTCTTATAGATTTATATAAGTTATTAAATCATCAAATGCTGTTGTGTTTTTACCAGCTTTTGGGTTAATTAACTAATTGGAAATAATAACAACCAACCCATTCTCATTCATCTTTCCGGCTGTACCGTTATAATCAACATCTCCTGTATTGGGCGGAACTGCAGAAAATTCCGCAGTAAATAACACGCTTGAAGATGCCGCGGTGCTGTGAACAAAGCCTGTGCCTCCATTACCTGAGAATGTTCCGCCGCCGGGGTTATCACGTTTATGCGAGGTTCCGCCCAAATATCCTCCTCCTCCTCCTCCGTAACCGGAAGGTGCGCAGCCTACACCTGAATTTCCATCAACTCCCTGCATAGAAGGCATTCCTCCGGCATATACAACATCATTACCTGAGCCGCCGTTACGCCTGAAGTTTATCGACAAACAATCATCTTCGCCTGATCCGCCGCCTCCGCCGGCTATAATAACCGCTCTGCTGTTATCAGTTGCTGAAATTGCTGCTGCGCCAGTAAAAACTCCCGAAAGTCCGCCGCCCTGGCCTGCTCCTGCAGTGGCTCCGCATAAACTTCCGCCTCCAAAACCATAGATATTAGGCTGAGAAACATAAGGTGTTGCCGTGCCTCCTTTCCCAACCATAACCATAATTGTTTGTCCGGCAGATAACACACCGGAAGATAAATTAAAAACTGCCGTACTGTAACCGCCGGCACCAGAAGTAGAAGCCCATTCACCGCCGCCGCCGCCCCAAACTTTAATTGTAACAGAAGATGCACATGCAGGGATTGTATATGTCTGATCAGCTCCAGAATAAGTAAATACCTGGGTAGTCGCCGTAAATACGGTAGTGCCGGATACAACATTTGAATTAGAAGTACTGCCGCAGCTGTTATTTGCTCTTACACGATAATAGTATGAAGTATTGCAATTAAGGCCGTTAACAGTATAATTCAGGACATTTCCAACATTTAGGTTATTAAACCCAGTTACAAAAGTTGAAAAGGAATTCGATGTTGAAACATCCAAAAAATAAACTGCTGCACCTGCCGATGCTGTCCAATTTGCAGAAAATGAATTTTGCGTTAGACTGGCAGCTGCAGATGCTGAAAATGTTCCCGGCACCTGGCATCCAATGCAGCCAAAACTTACCCATCCATTGTAATAAGATTCAAAACAATGGGTATCAGTATTGTATATAAGCAGGGACTCAACAGGCGATACAATAGCATTGCGCTGGGCGGTGGTCATCCGCGGGACAAGAAGACCTGCATTTGTGCTTGTTACATCTAATACTGCAGAGGCCGCAGGTGTGGCTCCTGTGTTAATGCCGACAGTTGTTCCATTATCGTAAATTATGGAATTACAGATATCTGTTGGGCTGGTAAATTTTGTTATATAATCAGCGGAGGCCGCACCGCAAATTGTTCCTGGGCCTGTCGAGCCGATTGATCCAGTATATCCTATCGAGCCAGTTGCACCTATTGATCCGGTTGTGCCTACAGAACCATTTAATCCGGCAGCTCCATTAATGCCGCTTGAACCCGTAGCGCCTGTGGAGCCATTATAACCATTAGTTCCCATCAGCCCTGTACTGCCCGTTATTCCAGCATCTCCTTTATTACATAGTGATTTCCAGCTTACGGACATTGAACTCCAATAAAAGAAACATGCTGAATCGGTATCAAAAACTAATAAACTATTTGCAGGCGAAGGTATTGCTATCCTTTGTAAAGCAGTCATCCTGGGAATAAGCACCCCTTTATTATTTGCTGGAGCGGCATCAATTTCAAGTAATGCTGATGGAGCTGGTGTTAATGTTCCAATACCAACATTGTTATTTTGAGGGAAGCATTTTGTAGAAGTCAATAAGCCGCTGATAAATAGGAAGATAATAAAAACTGAGTGAAATTGTTTTATAAAATTTTTCATGATATTTATTTTGTTGTCATTTTATGACCCTGAAAGTTAATGAAATTAGACGTTTCAAATATGAACTACAAATTATAAATAATATATGAAACTTTTATCAATTATGATATAATAAAACATTCGTAATCTGCAGAAAATAAACAATTTCCGAAAACATGAGTTGTTTTGTTATATAACCGTTTATTTATCGGCTTTGTTATTTACAATTTCTTCTAATTTCATCATACGGTTTTCATAATCAGTTTTGAGAAAATTAAGTAATTCAAGAATCTGGATATTTTGCGCTTTCAAAATATCAATTGTTTTTTGCTGCTCTTTTATTGATTCAACAAGTATTGGCGTAAGTTTGGAATAATCAATTGATTTATACCCTTCCGCGTCGGTAAGTACAACCTGAGGATAAATTTTTTCCATATCCTGAGCAATGAAGCCAACCTGCTTATCATTAGAAAAATGTTTTTTAGGGAACTCGTTTACCTTCCAGTCATAAGTGACGCCCTGCATTTTAAGGACATTATTCAACGCCTCATTTATAGGAGCAATATTTTTCTTATAGCGAATATCGGAACAAGTCAAAATAGTACCAGAAGCACATAAATTGCCGGATATATCAACATTGCTTGTTATGTATAATCCTGACGTATTGCATACAGGGTTGGAGTAAATTCTTGATGCTTCGAAACCGCTTGATTGTTTAAAAATCAGATCGCCTGCATCACAGCCGCTTGCTTGTATGGTTATACCGTCGCCCCCATCGGCCCCTACAGTTAATCTTGAACTCGGTGCTGTGGCTCCAATACCAACATTACCGTTTTTCAAAGTTAATTCATTACTAAGATATGTATTTGGTGAGGATGCATCAACAAGGCCGATTTTTAATATAGAGTTAGCTTGTAAATTTGTATATGCAGTGCTGAGTTTATACGCAAATACGCCCGACGTTCCGATAACAAAATTAGGGTGGTTAGCGAGAAACAATCCTCCTTGAAATGGTGTTGTCGCATTTGATAATACTTCAAGTCCGTCTGCTGATGAAGCGCCTGTGGCACGTACATATGCTCCTCCGAATACTTCCATTTTTGCCAGAGGTGTAATAGTACCGATTCCCACATTGCCGCCTTCTTTGAAGGTCACTGATGTTACATCCCCAGGCTTGAAGTTTATGTCTCTTTTCCCAGTTGGCTGTGCAGGGAATGTTGTAAGTACCATACCTTCTGCAGACTGTGTAAGGGTCAATGCTGCGGCCACTCCGCCGGCAGCAACTCCATTACGGAACTCTATTCCGATTTCACTTGCGGCATCGGTTTGCTCAAGGGTTAGGCCACGGCTGCTGTATCCGCCACCTGTTTTGGAGATGTGCAGTTTACTTGCCGGACTCGTTGTACCAATACCCACATTGCCGCCTGCGTCTTCAAAAATTGGTGCTGTAGTGCAGGTCGCAGAAGTTCCATCTGATTTAATAATATAATTTGCAGTACCGCATCCAACAGGTCCGGTATTGCCAGTAGAACCAATATCTCCGGTATAACCTGTGAGTCCGATATCACCTGTTGAGCCTGTATTGCCGGTTGTTCCGAAAGTTCCTGTATAACCTATACTTCCTGTATTACCAGTTGAACCAACGCTTCCAGTTGTTCCTGTATAACCAGATACGCCGATTGCTCCAGTATATCCTGTTGCTCCTGTAAACCCATTATTACCAGTTAAACCCAAAGGCCCTGTTGATCCGATTGAACCTGTACTGCCTGTTGCACCGGTTATTCCATTTCCTCCTGTCCCGGCATTACATAATGATTTCCAATTTAAAGTAACTGCATTATAATAAAGGAAACATGCTGAATCAGTATCAAAAACCAATAAACTGTTCGCGGGAGAAGGGATAGCAAGCCTTTGTAAAGCAGTCATGCGGGGAATAAGGACACCTTTGTTATTTGCAGGAGCTGCATTAATATCCAGCAACGCTGATGGGGCAGGAGTCAATGTGCCGATACCAACATTATTATTCTGCGCTAAAGAAACGCCGCCATATAGCCCTGATGTAACAGCAATAAATAAGATGGTACGAATGATAGTTTTTTCGTGTATTTTAAGCACTATGCGTCTAATAAGCAGCAGGCTTGATGCGGTTTCCGCATTTTTGTTTTTTGTATTCATAGCTTTTAGTATTTAAAGTCGTATTCCAAATATAAGAATATCATCTAACTGTTTGTTATTTCCTTTCCAATTATCAAATGCGGCAGATTCAACTCACAAATGCAACCCCATGATTTAAAAATACTTCATTAGGGGTTAAATATCCTAATTTTTTTCT